>JAISYY010000156.1 GCA_031269635.1 Tannerella sp.
GACGCCTGCCTCGAACTGGTAGGATACGCGGCTGCTCACTTCGGCGTCGAATTTCGCACCCACACCGTAACTCTTGGACGAAGTATTGATCAGGATACCTTCCGTTTCGCCGTAGGAGGGCGAGATGTAATACTTCATCTTTTTATTGCCGCCGCTCAGCACCGCCTTGTGACTCTGCGTCAGGCCCGTCCGGAACAGTTCGCTTTGCCAGTCGGTGCCGCCCTGCTCCCTGAAACGGGCGATGTCGGCGTCCGAAAACATGGCCGTAGCGCCCATGTTCACATTGACCATGTTCATAAATTCGGCGTATTCCGCCGCTTCCATCATGTCATACCGCCGGGGCACCTGGTCGAAGGAGACGTTGGAATAGAGTTTCACCTCGTTCCGTCCCTCGGTCGCCCCCCGTTTGGTGGTGACGATGATTACGCCGTTAGCGCCCCGCGAACCGTAGATGGCCGTGGCGGAGGCGTCCTTCAGAATCTCGATGGATTCGATATCATACAGGCTGGGCATGCCGCTATAATTACCGTCCACCACAATCAGCGGGTCGTTGCTCCCCAGGATCGAATTGACTCCGCGGATACGGATGGTCGACCCTCCACCGGGAGCGCCGTTCGTTCGCTTGACGACCACGCCCGGCGCCCGCCCCTGCAAAATGGAGTTGACGGACGACCCCGGCTGGTCGAGAAACGACTTGGGCGTCACCGAAGATACCGCGCCCGTCAGGTCGGATTTCTTGACCGTACCGTAACCCACGACCACGACTTCATCCAGTTGCTCCACATCTTCTTCCAGCACGATACGGAGATTGTCCGTTGCCGCGACGGTTTGCTTCACAAACCCGATATACGATATTTCCAGCATAGCTCCTGCGGGCACATTAAATGTAAATTGCCCGTCGGCATCGGTCACAGTGCCGTTCGTCGTACCCCTGACAAGCACAGTGACTCCCGGCAACGGATCGCCGTCCGCATTATACACGTACCCCGTAATTTTCCCGTCTTGCAGGGATACCATATTTTCCTTTCCGGCATCTTTTGCATGCGTGTAGGCCGTAGCGTTTCCCAGCGGCGCAAGTGCAAATAACGTCAAAAAGAAAAAACACTTCCATTTTGTTTGTTTCTTTGGATAGAAACAGCTGCATTTCAATAATTTTTTTTCCATAGCATCACATTCTCTATTTTAATAATTATAATCTGTTGAAAGTTTATTAAGTATATATCAATAATACAAATTTAACGCCGTAAAGATAGGGAAAAAAAATGATACAAAGGAGTTAAATTTAAAATTTTATCCGAATTTGTTATTAATTTCATGTTGCCGCTGTTTTCTCAATATTCATAAAGATGTATAATAAAAGAGTATAGATAACGAAAAAAAAAACTTTTTTGTTTTATATCCGAATAAAATTATCTACTTTTGTGCCTTAAGTCAGAAAAAAAACCGCTATAATATGAATAAAAATGTTTTTGCTGGTATATTAGCTTTTGTGGGATTCTTCTTCTTTCCGGTGCACAGCGTGTCACAGGGAACGAGTCCGTTTGGCGTATCCATGCATATCGACGGGGGGTATGAATACAATCAAATGCCGGAGAACCTCCGCCTGGTACATGAGGCAGGTATCCGGTGGGTACGTACCGACTTTGTTTGGAGCAGCGTCGAGGGGCCGCAGGGCGTATGGCATTTCGACAAGTTTGACCGGGTGGTCGCCGAGGCGGAAAAGCAAGGGTTGCAGATTTTGGCGCTCTTATTATATAATGTATACTGGGCAAACCCGGCATACAAATATCCGGAGGCATGGCTGGCGTATGTAGAGAAGGTGGTTACGCGCTACAAAGGCAGGGTGCGGCACTGGGAAATCTGGAACGAGCCGAACCTGTATCCCCGTTTCTGGGACCAGCCCGACGACGCTGCCGGTTATGTCCGGCTGCTGGAAATGACTTACCGGAAAATCAAGGAAATTGACCCCGGTGCGATTGTCATTCACGCCGGCACGGCAGGTATTCCAATGAAATATATCGAGAAGTCGTTTGCCGCCGGTTCAGGCCGGTTTTTCGACAAATTCGCCGTACATCCCTACCGCCCGCTGCTGAATACGTGGGAAGCGACCGGCCGGTTTTGCGAAGACATCGACAAACTGCGCACACTTATGGCTGAATATAAGATTGAACAAAAAGACATCTGGTTCACGGAAATGGGCATCTCCTCTATGGCCGGCTTCGAAATAAAGGATAAAGAGGCGTTTCATGAAGCGCGAAAAGAGACCGGCAGGGACTGGAAAGTCGCCATGGTCTGCGACGACGAGTTCCCTGTCGACGCTTCCTTTTCCGGGCAGACCCTCCGGACGCTCTTTCCGGACGGATTCCGGACGGACACGCTTCAGGTTCCGGATTTGCGGCAGATACGCCCGGATGCGTACGATGCCGTCTTTTTCCCGCCTGCCGACAATTTCCCGCTGCACATCAGCCAGATTATTACCCCGTATCTCACGCGCTATCTGAGAGTGGGAGGCAAAATATATTACGGTACGAAAGACGGACGAATCTATTATTATGGCGACGCTGCGGAGAAAGAAGCAAACCAGGCCGTTTTTATCGCGCAAACGCTGCTTCTCTCGTTGCGGTTCGGCATCGAACGTTACTTCTGTTACGAATTTGAATCGTCCGAAGAAAATATTTTCGACCGTGAAGATAACTTCGGGCTTACTCACAGGGGACTGGGTGCGAAACAGGCGTACAGGGCGTATGCTGCGGCAGGCAGACTTTTTCCCGAAGGCTCGGCGATAGACACGTCCGTTGCATGGAAACAGAAGGACTGTTGCGTAGTGAGCTGGCAACAGCCGGACGGGCTGCGTGTCTGGGCGCTCTGGGCGCCCGAAGGCGTGCGACAGGTGAACGTGAAAATCGGCAAGGGGTTGAAACAGGCGCTCAATTATTTGGGCGAAACGATCCCGTCCGTCACCGAAACCACCGGGACGCTCGAAATCACGCCTGCCGTTACCTACCTCACGGGTGCAACTACATTGGATATACATTAATAAATTAATATAAACTATTTAAAAGAAGATAACATGAAAACGAAATTTTTAATGACCGGACTGCTCGCAGCAGTTTTATGCATGCCGGCCTGTAATGATGAGAATGAAGTGATAGTATCGGGTATTACCGTTTCCCCGTCCGTCATTCCGGCGATGGAAGTCGGTGAAATGATGGAACTGACGGCGACGGTTACGCCTGATAATGCGACGGAGGATATCCGCTGGGAAGCCTACGATACGATCGTTTCGATCGAAAACCAGGGCAAGAAAGCTATCCTGAAAGCAGTAGCGTCGGGAACGACGCGGATTTTTGCAACCAACAAGTCCGGGATTGTGGTTAGCGACGAGATTACGGTAAAAGTTAATTCGTCGGAATATGCCGGATTTGTGGTTGGCAAATATAGTGGTACGGCGGAAATCAGGGGCGCTCTCAATGTTGATGTTCCCGGCGTACAGGTGAAGATAGAGCGTGTTGAGGGTGAAAACGCAGAGGTGACGCTGACGCTCGTTGCGGATGTGCCGGCGATGGGCGAACTGACAATCACGGGCGACCGCGTGAATGTGTCGCCGGCCGGGGAACCGGAAACGTATGCGTTCAAAGGCGTTACGAATCCGTTGCCGTTGCCTCCTCCCATGAACATTCCGCTCAACATCTCAGGCAAGTACTCGCCGGCAAGCGAGACGCTTACGCTGTCTTTGACGGCTGATGGCCTTTCCATCGACGTTTCCGCCACGTCCGCGCCGACGGATTACGCTGAGGTCGTGGAAGGCGAATATGCCGGTAATGCGGAAGTGACGGGTATGCCGATTGTCCTTTCCAACGTAGAGGTGACTTTGGCGCGTACCGGCACGAACAAAGTGAGCCTGCTCCTTACGGGCGAAGCGCAGGGCATGGGAGCCGTTGGCCTTACGGGCGAGGATATCACCGTTTCGGGCGGATCGGATCCGGAGACCTGCACGTTCAGCGGCAAAGCCAAACTGCCCCTTCCTCCGGGATTTGACCTGAATGTTACGGGTACGTTCAATGCGGCCACCCGTACCTTGACGCTCGTATTAGCTGAATCGAACGGCATGTTCACCATCGATGTCAGGGCCACGGATTACGGTGCGCTCGTGGCAGGTAATTACCTCGGTTCGGCCAAGCTGACGGGCGCAATGGAGGCGGATTTGACCGGCGTGCAATCGGTACTGGAACGGGTCGACAAAAAAACGGCGAAAATAACAGTGAAGGCAAACGTGCCTGGTTTTGGCGAGGTGACGATTACCGGCGACGCCATTGCGCTGTCGGCAGGAACGGAAGCAAATACCTGCGTGCTGAGCGGTAACGCTGCGGCTGCGGGCCTCGGTGCGTTTGACGTCGAAGGAACGTATGATGCAACGGAAAAGAAACTTGGCATGAAACTCATTTCGGCGGCAATAGCCACCACAATCGACGTGACGTCTGTGAAACAGGAGTAAGGATTACGCGTACAGGACGGTGTGAAAAAAAACACGGTCGCCTCACCAAGGGGCGGCCGTATTTTTTTTCACACTACCGATACGCGGAAACAGGCGTTCCGGAATTATTTTATATCCAGCGTCCGGGGGCCGACCAGATACGTGATGCCGGGCGTGATTTCCAGCGTTTGGGTATCCGCCGTGACGGGCAGTTCTTTGCCCGTGTAATCAAGCGCCTTTTGG
>JAISYY010000171.1 GCA_031269635.1 Tannerella sp.
ACAAGTCCGCAGAATATCCCCAGCAGGAGTACATACGGGATACGCCCGATAAGGAACGCTTCCGTCTGCGAGAACTTAAACATCGCGTCCGTGCCCGTAAAGACGTACGACATCGTAGCCGCCGTGACGGACGAGATGAGAAGCGGCAGTACGGACGTCATCGTAAGGTCGAGCATCAGGACTTCTATCACGAAAACCAGCCCGGCGATAGGCGCCTTGAAAATACCGGCGATAGCCCCTGCCGCGCCGCATCCGACGAGGAGCATCAGCGTCTTTTGTTCGAGGCGGAACAGCCGTCCCAGGTTGGAACCTATGGCCGCTCCCGTCAGGACAATCGGAGCCTCCGCCCCGACAGACCCGCCGAAGCCGATTGTAAACGAACTGGCCACTAACGACGACCACATATTATGCGGCTTGATACGGCTCTTGCGCTGCGATATGGCAAAAAGTATCTTCGTAACCCCATGACTTATATCGTCGCGGACGACGTATTTAACGAACAGTCCCGTCAACAGGATGCCGGTAACGGGATAGATCAGCAGCCAGTAGTTCGCCCCCTCCTGCAGTCCCGAAGTGAACAGCCCTTGTATGAAATGAATCGTATTCTTGAGGATGATAGCCGCCAGAGCGGAACCCAGCCCTACCAGAAAGCTTACACCCAACACGAACGTCCGCTCGCTGATATGCTTTTGCCGCCAAAGCAGGAACCTGTAAAATACGCCTTCTTTTTTTCCTGTCATATTAAACTCCTTTCCCGGTAAAAACAATTTTAACCGTGTATATCAATATGGTTATATCCAATACGAGCGACATGTTTTCGTAATAGAGCACATCGAAATCAAGCCGTTCGATCATCTCATCCACCGTCTCGGCATATCCGTATTTCACCATTCCCCACGACGAGATGCCCGGCCGCACGTTGTGGAGCAGATAGTAATAAGGCGCTTTTTGCACAATCCGGTCGATATAGTAACGCTGCTCCGGGCGAGGCCCGACGAGCGACATGTCGCCTTTGAGCACGTTCCAGAATTGCGGGATCTCGTCGAGGCGGTACTTGCGCAGGAAGCGTCCGAACGGCGTGACGCGCCGGTCTTCCCTTGCGGTCAGCAGGGGGCCTTGCGTTGCGGCATCGGCATACATCGTGCGGAACTTACATATCGTAAACGGTTTTCCCCGATACCCGATCCTCTCCTGCGTGAAAAACACAGGGCCTGCCGAATCCATCCTGACCCGCATTGCAATATATGCGTACAAAGGCGAAAAAAGGAGCAGGACGCAGAGAGAAACAACCTTATCCATCAGCCATTTTATGTTCTTCTCAAATTCGGAAAAATTATTTTCCGTCACGTCAATAAGCGGAATGCCGTGTATCGTTTTCACTTTCATGTTGAAGAACAGGTCATTCTTGTCCGCTATTATCATGACCGGCTTCTTATAATGATACAGGGAATAAAGCAGCCGTACGGTATCGCCCTTGTTGCCGCCGTCGATGGCGACAACAATCCCGTCGCCGTTGCGGTTTTCCGGTATCGTCATGAGATCGTCCGCCGTCCCGAGGATTTCGTCCGCATCTACGGCCGTCGCCGTATCACTGTTATTTTCCCTGACGAAGCCGGCGACCCGGTATCCCAGCCGGTAGAGTTCGTCCCGCGTTTTAAGCGCATTCTCCCCCGTCCCTACGACGATTACGTTCTCGAACCATTCATGCCGCCACAACTTTCTCAGCGAACGGTTCGTTATAACGGCCCGTCCGGCGTATGTCAGCACAAACTGTATGGCGTACAGGGCGAAAAACAGTTCATAATACACGTGAAATGAGCGGGGAAGCTCGTTCAGCAATACCGTAAAAAAGATGATGACGGAACCGGCCGCCGCCGTCACAAATGTCGTGAAAAACTCCCCGATACGCGATTTGCGGAACGGCCTGTTATAATACCCGGAAAAGAAATAAAGCGCGAGCCAGAATAACGGAATCAGGATTTGCCCTTTCAACACCTGGTCATACAGCAGGAAGTCGCTCAACGAAGCGAAATCATAATGCGCCGTTTCATGGAAACGCAGCACGTTAAACAACAGCCACGTCACGAACGCCGCCGTATAATCCGTCAAAATATATTTAATCCTTTGCCTGCGCCTGTCCATGATCATTTCCTTATGATTTGTACCGACCCGTCCGTGCCGAAACGTATGATTCCCGAAGGTTTGCAGCCGGTTTTATCATCCCGGCGGTATTTCACGACATAATCAACGCCCTGCTTCACCCCCTCCGATATATCGTCGAAAAACATCGGGGAGGGCTGCCCGCTGATGTTTGCCGAAGTCGAAACGACAGGTTTGCGGAACGTTTCGCATAATTTCTGCGAAAAGGCTTCCCTCGTTATCCGTATGCCGATACTGCGGTCTTCGCCGAGCAGGTTAAGCGCCAGGTTCCTGGCTCCGGGATAGATGATCGTAAGCGGCTTATCCGCCAGCTCCGCCAAATCGTATGCAACATCCGGTATTTCCGAAACGTAGCGGTCTATTTTTGCGGGCGAATCCAACAGCACAAGCATCGCCTTGTGATCCGCACGTTTTTTTAGTTCATACACGCGCCGTACGGCGTCTTCATTTGTGGCGTCGCAACCAATCCCCCATACCGTATCCGTAGGATATAATACAAGTCCCCCTTCCGTCAGGACTTTACAGGCGTTTTTAATATCTTCACCGAAACGTTCCATAGCAGCGACAAAGATAGTACAAGTTAAGCGTAATACAAAATAAGCCGGCGTTTCCGCAGGTAATGAAGACGGCAGTCGGAAAAGAAGTGGCTTTGCCGCTCAAAATTATTCTATCCTTAATCGCATCGCTCTGAATCTGCTTAAGAATGAGAAAACTACTAAGGCGTTGGGAGGAAACGATTAAAGGATGGATGGGATAACAAATATCTCTGCAATTTTTTAAGAAATTAGATGCGTCAGTTCTGGCGATAAAATATGTTCATATTTGATGATTAAATAAAAAATAAGCATAAAAATGCAGAAAAATTTGGAAAGCAGAAAAAAAAGTCATACATTTGATAATTGATAATAAAAAAATGAAAATGTAATAT
>JAISYY010000335.1 GCA_031269635.1 Tannerella sp.
CGGGAATCTCTACCGGATACTGGAAGCTGAGGAACAGGCCTTCACGGCTGCGGTCTTCCGGCGATAGCGTTAATAAGTCTTTCCCTTTGTACGTCACGGTTCCTTCCGTTACCATGAAGGCCGGATTGCCGACGAGCACGCTGCTCAGCGTACTTATGCCCGACCCGTTGGGCCCCATGACGGCGTGTACTTCCCCGGCCCGAACCGTGAGATGGATACCTTTTAATATCTCTTTACCGTCTATTCCTGCGTGCAGGTTTTTTATTTCCAATAATATCTTTTCCATTTAGTGATACGAAATTAATAACATTTAAAGTTTATATGAAAAAAACATGCGGGAGATAAAAAAATCTCCCGAGTGGCGGTTTTCACTTCTCGTGAGGCAAAAAAAAATCTCTTGAGAGTTTTCCGCCCCTTTTTGCCCTGTGTTTACATTTTTTGTTTTTTCCATCATTCATCCCACGCTTCCTTCCAAAGAAATGGCTAATAATTTCTGCGCTTCGACGGCAAATTCCAGCGGCAGTTTATTCATCACCTCACGGGCATAACCGCCCACGATGAGGCTTACGGCCTTCTCCGTATCTATGCCGCGCTGGTTACAGTAGAAAAGTTGCTCTTCGTTGATTTTCGACGTCGTAGCTTCATGTTCCACTATGGCTGTTTCATTTTGAATATCGGCATACGGGAACGTATGCGCCCCGCAGGCGTCGCTAAGCAGCAAACTGTCGCACTGGCTGTGATTGCGGGCATTTTCCGCGCGGGGAGCAATTTTCACTAATCCGCGATAGCTGTTTTGACTGTATCCGGCGGAGATGCCTTTTGAAACGATTGTACTGCGAGTGTTACGGCCGAGGTGAATCATTTTCGTTCCCGTATCGGCCTGTTGGCGGTGGTTGGTCACCGCAACGGAATAAAATTCGCCGACGGAATTGTCTCCTGCCAGGATGCACGACGGATATTTCCAAGTGATGGCCGATCCCGTTTCTACCTGCGTCCACGAGATTTTGCTGCCTTCCCCTTTACAAAGTCCGCGCTTGGTTACGAAATTGTATATGCCGCCATTCCCTTCCTTATCGCCCGGATACCAGTTCTGAACCGTGGAATATTTCACTTCGGCGCGGTCGTGCGCAATAATTTCCACGATAGCCGCATGAAGCTGGTTTTCGTCGCGCCGGGGAGCCGTGCAGCCTTCCAGGTAGCTGACATACGAATCGTCGCCGGCAACGATAAGCGTACGCTCGAACTGTCCGGTATTTGCCGCATTTATACGGAAATAGGTGCTCAATTCCATCGGGCAGCGTATGCCTTCGGGTATATAAACAAAAGAGCCGTCCGAGAAAACGGCGGAATTGAGTGCGGCAAAGAAGTTGTCACGATAAGCAACAACGCTGCCCATATATTTCCGTACCAGATCGGGATGTTGTTTCACCGCTTCGCTGAACGAACAGAAAATGATTCCTTTTTCCGCAAGCATTTCTTGATATGTGGTTCTTACCGAAACGCTGTCCATTATCGCGTCGACGGCCATTCCTTTCGTCGCGCCGGCGGCCGTTCCGTTTTCCGCATCGTTTGCGCCGGCGGTTTCGTCGACGGTCACTCCGCTCAATATCTTTTGTTCATAAAGAGGTATTCCCAGCCGGTCAAAAGTTTTCAGCAACTCCGGATCGACTTCGTCAAGGCTTTTCGGCCCATCTTTTTTCTTCGGAGCGGCATAATAAATGATATCCTGATAATCAATGGGAGGAATATTCAAATGCGCCCATGCCGGCATTTCCAGCGTTTGCCAATAGCGGAACGCCTCCAGGCGAAAATCAAGTAACCACGCAGGTTCTTCCTTTTTCGAGGATATTGTGCGTATAACGTCTTCATCCAGTCCGCGGCGAATCACTTCCGTTTCTACGTTTGACGTAAAACCGTATTTATATTCACCGGAAGTTAGTTCGTTAAATAAGTCATCCTGTTCTTCCATTATCCGATAAATTTTTAAGATCAAATGATCGGTTCAAAAATATTTCCGGGGAAGATTGTGGGGATTATACTTTTTATGTAAAAATAAAGGCAGGATTCTACTTTTATCTCCCGTGACAGTATTACGGAGTTATGATCAAACATCTCTATAACATTCAGCACAAGACTTATAAACAGTACCATCATCAACACCCCAAAAAATCCTCCCGCGATATGGTTAAAGATACTCAACGGAGTCACACTGATCACACGGTGAATGATAATTCCTGCCAGTATGATGAATCCGACAATCAGCATAAATCCCAAAATATAACTTACCATCACCGTTATCTGCGGCGAAAACCATTTCATATCCGTCAGGTAACCGCGAACCCATTCGGCAGAACCCGCACACAAGTATATGCCGGCAATCACCGCCACAAGTGACGCTACCTGCTTGATTATCCCGTCGAACAGACCTTTTATCAATCCGACTCCTGCAAGGCATAAAATCACGATGTCCAGCCAATTCATTTCCATTTGTTATTATAATGTTTTCTTTATCTCTACCTGATCAAACGGTTCGATGATATCACCAACCTGTATATCATTATAATTATTGACATAAATTCCACAATCCTGACCGGTAACAGCTTCTTTCGCTTCATCCTTGAAACGTTTCAACGATCCCAGTTCGCCGGTATGAACAACGATACCGTCCCGAACGACGCGCACCTTGTTTGTGCGTTTAATCTTGCCTTCTTTGACGATACATCCGGCGATTGTCCCGACCTTGGATATTTTGAATACCTGCAATACTTCCACCTCGCCGCATATATCTTCGCGTATTTCCGGCGACAGCATGCCTTCCATTGCATCCTTGACGTCGTTTATAGCGTCATATATGATCGAATACAGGCGCAGTTCGACGCCTTCGTTTTCGGCCAGGCGGCGGGCCTGTGCGGAGGGGCGTACCTGGAATCCGATGATAACGGCGTCGGCCGTTTCGGCGAGCGATATGTCCGATTCCGAAATTTGGCCGACCGCTTTATGGATAACGTTTACCTGTATCTCCTCCGTAGAGAGTTTTATCAATGAATCGGACAATGCTTCGACGGAGCCGTCAACATCGCCTTTTACAATAATATTCAGTTCGTGGAAATCGCCCAAAGCGCGGCGGCGTCCGAGTTCTTCAAGACCGAAACGTTTTTGCGTACGGAGTCCCAGTTCGCGCTGTAACTGTTCGCGGCGCGAAGCGATCTCACGCGCTTCCTGTTCCGTTTCGAGGACGTTGAATGTATCTCCGGCCTGCGGCGCTCCGTCAAGGCCGAGTATGATGGCCGGTTCCGACGGGCCGGCATGTTCTATTCGCTGGTTGCGTTCGTTGAACATCGCCTTGATGCGTCCGAAATGCGTCCCCGCCAATACGACGTCGCCCTGTTTCAACATTCCGTTACTCACGAGAACGGTTGAAACAAATCCCCGTCCTTTATCAAGCGACGATTCGATAATGGTTCCTACAGCCTTGCGTGCGGGATTCGCCTTCAGTTCCAGCAGATCCGCTTCAAGCAATACTTTTTCAAGCAAATCGGGCACACCAATTCCTTGTTTGGCCGAGATTTCCTGGCATTGATATTTGCCGCCCCAGTCTTCCACCAGATAGTTCATATTGGCCAGTTCTTCCCTGATTTTTTCAGGATTGGCGTGCGGCTTGTCAATCTTGTTTATTGCAAATACAATAGGAATACCTGCCGCCGATGCATGATTAATCGCTTCGACCGTCTGCGGCATCACATTATCGTCTGCCGCCACGATAATAATAGCCAGATCCGTCGCTTTCGCTCCCCGTGCACGCATGGCCGTAAACGCTTCATGTCCAGGCGTATCTAAAAATGTTATGTGACGTCCATTCGGCAACGCAACATTGTATGCTCCTATATGCTGTGTGATTCCTCCCGCTTCGCCGGCGATCACATTTGTTTTACGTATATTATCAAGCAATGAGGTTTTGCCGTGGTCAACATGACCCATTACCGTGATGATGGGCGGACGGGGCACCAAATCTTCTTCTTTATCAATTTCTTCCGTTATTGCTTCAATTACTTCCGCGCTTACATATTCGGTCGTAAAGCCAAATTCTTCCGCAACGATGTTAATCGTTTCCGCATCTAAGCGCTGGTTTATAGATACCATGATGCCAATACTCATACAGGTGGATATAACCTTCGTAACCGGCACATTCATCATATTGGCAAGATCATTGGCCGTGACAAATTCGGTAAGTTTCAACACTTTGCTTTCCCGTTTTTCAACTTCGAGCAATTCCTGTTCACGGTGTGCGGCGGCATCGCGTTTTTCACGGCGATACTTTGCACCTTTTCCTTTCGAACTTTTATTTGTCAGGCGCGCCAGCGTTTCTTTAATCTGTTTCTGTACGTCTTCTTCGTTCACTTCAGCGCGGACAGGTCTTTTTATACGCTGTTTCGGCTTATCATCCCTGCGTGTATTTGTCCCCTGCGTATTATTGATATCGACACGTTCTTTCTTGATACGTTTACGTTTATGTTTGTTTGCACTTTCGGCGGAAGATGCGCTTTCGGCCGGTTTCACAAGCGTATTTTTGCGTTCGCCGCTCTTGTTGGGCTGTGTGGTATGTGCTTTCCGCTGTTCCAGGAATTTCCCCCTGCGTTCCTCACGTTCGCGTTTTTTTTCTTCCTTCGTCTTTTTGCGAGGACTTGTAGCCTGATTTATAGCGGATAGATCAATCTTGCCGGTAACTTTAATATTAGGCTCAATAAGAGGTTTGGTAAGACGGAAGATTTCTTCTTCCCCCTCTTCTTTCTTAACGTTTACAGCCGGTTCTTTTTTCTGGACAGTAATTTTTTTCTCTGTTACCGGTTTTTTTTCAGGTTCTGCTTTTGATTTGAATCCGGTTTCCTCCGGTTTTTGTTCCGGTTTAGGCTCCGGCGCCGGTTTCTGTTCGACCTCCTGTTCAATTTTCGGTTCCTGCCCGGCTTCCGGTTTTTGTTCCGGTTTGAGGACTGATACCGGTTCCTGTCCGGTTTCCGGTTTCACTTCCGGTTCCGGTTCCGGTTCCGGTTTTGGTTCGGATTTTACTTCCTGTTTCTTTTCTTCGGCAACGACTTTAGTTGTATCAATTTCGGAAACAGGATTTTCCGCCGGGGTATCCGGTTTCGCCTTTGATTCCGGAGTAACAGCGCTCTTGTCGGGAGTTTCTACGACTGCAACAGCCACTTTTTCTTTCTCAACTGCAGGTATATCCGGTTTATCTGTTTTTTTTACGAACGATTCTCCTGAAGATTTACCCTCCGTCTTTAGAGACAGCGGTTTCGGCTTAAACGTTTTCCCATCCAGGTCAATCTTGCCTTTGGTTGTGATTTTAGGTTTAATATCGTCTGGAATTTTAGTTTTTATTTCTTCTATTTCCTGAGGTTTCGGTTTTTCTTTCAGGGGCGGTGTTCCAAACACAGGTTTGGTTATTATCTTCTCTTTTATCGACAAACCTTTACCGAACTCCTTTATTAGCAGATCAAACTGTTCGTCCGTAATCTTAACATTGGGATTGCTTTCAACCTCATGGCCTTTCTTATTGAGGAATTCCACTACCGTGGTCAATCCCACATTCAAGTCTTTAATTACTTTATTTAATTTTACAGGCATATATAATTTTATTTTTTTTGTCGGTTTATTTATCTCTCAGAGTTTAAATAATCAAGGCTGAGGCATATCGCCGGGTTCTTCCGCCGTCACATCGGGAATACGTTCTTCCTGTGTATTATTATTGATTTCCTCCTCCTCAAATTCAGCCGACAGGATACGGTATACATCTTTGACCGTCTGTTCTTCGAGGTCTGCACGTTCCATAATATCTTCGGGCGATATTGCCAGAACAGCTTTAGCCGTATTGCATCCTAAAGATTTCAGGGCGTCAATGACCCATCCGTCGATTTCATCAATAAATTCATCCAGGTAAATATCTTCTTCGTCCGCATCGTCTATATCGCGGAATACATCTATTTTGTAATCGGTCAGCATACAGGCAAGTTTGATGTTCATCCCTCCTTTGCCGATGGCAAGCGATACTTCTTCCGGGCGGAGGAATACTTCCGCCGTTTTCTCTTCCTCGTTAACGTGTATCGAAGATATTTTCGCCGGGCTTAATGAACGCCGGATAAACAGCGAGGTATTTGAAGTAAAATTTATAACGTCGATGTTTTCATTACGCAACTCATGGACGATCCCGCGTATGCGCGAGCCTTTCATACCGACGCAGGCGCCTACCGGGTCTATGCGGTCGTCATACGATTCAACCGCAATTTTAGCGCGTTCGCCGGGAATACGCGCAATGGCTTTTATCGTGATCAGGCCATCGTTTATTTCCGGCACCTCAAGCTCGAACAAACGTTGCAAAAACACGTTGCTGGTACGCGAAAGAATGATTCTCGGATTGTTGTTCTCATTCGTTACATCTTTGATGATGGCGCGTACGGCTTCGCCTTTCCGGAAAAAATCCGAAGGGATTTGCTCCGGTTTAGGGAGTAACAAGTCATTCCCTTCATCATCGAGCAACAGGATTTCTTTTTTCCAGATCTGATAAACTTCGGCCGAAACAATCGTGCCGATATGTTCCTTATAGCGGGAAAAGAGGTTGTCTTTCTGCAACTCCAGGATTTTGGCTGCGAGCGTCTGGCGCAGGTTCAGGATCGCGCGTCTACCGAATTTTTCAAAGTGAACCTCGTCCGTCACTTCCTCGCCAACCTCACAATCAGGATCCATGTCAAGCGCCTCGCTCAATGTCACCTGCAGGTTTGGATCTTCCAGACGGCCGTCGGGAACTACCGTCCGGTTACGCCATATTTCAAAATCTCCTTTTTCGGGATTTATAATAATATCGTAGTTTTCGTCCGTACCGAACATCTTAGCAATAACATTGCGAAACGATTCTTCCAATACGTTAATCATCGTCTCTTTATCAATATTCTTAAGATCCTTAAATTCCGCCAGCGTGTCAATCATGCTGATCGTTTCTTCTTTTCTTCTCGCCATAATTTTTTATTAAAATCTAATTAAATATTTTGTACACTTTATTTCATCATACGAATAAGTCAGGTCTTCCTCCACCGTCGATTTTCGTTTAGAGCCGTCGGGTTTAATCTTTTTTTCGACCGATATTGTAGCGCAACGGTCGTCGGCGGCTTTTAATATTCCGGTAAGTTTTGTACCGTTCTTCAGCAACATCTCCACTTCGTTCCCCAGGTTTTTAATATACTGGCGGACAATCTTAAACGGCGATGTGATGCCGGAAGAACCCACTTCAAGTTCAAAATCTTCCTTCTCCCGATCCAGATTTTCTTCTATATAACGGCTCAGAACGGCACATTCGTCGATACTTATGCCGTTATCATTATCTATCTCCACAGAAATCCGGTTATCCGGACTGACGGATATGTCCACCAGAAAAGAATCCGATTCTTTCAACCGTTCCTCTGCCAAACTTTTTATAAAATCTTTATCTATCATAATCATATAAAAGAAGGGGAACTTTCTGCCCCCCTTCACCATCACTTATCCTTAATCGCCTGCAAAGATAATTGAATATTTGCAAACCGGCAAAATATTACATTATTTTTTACCGTTATGGTATAAAAATTTATATGATTGATGTATTTGAAAAAAATCCGGTTATGTTAATTCTTTTATTTTGATGCTGCGGAAAGAAACTTCATCGCCATGGTCCTGAAGCAGTATGCGGCCTTTCGGAGCCTCGCCGAACGGCCCGTCCGTATTGTATTCTTTAGCGGCATATTTACTGTTTTTCACCAGATCGCGAAACGCATCGGAACCCCGCTCGTATTCAACCGTTTTGAATCCGTTAAGCCAATGCTCTGCATGCTTGTTCGGGAACACTTTTATAACGGCCTGATTCCATTGACTGACGCCGTTAAAACGCTTGTTCTGAGGCTTAATCAGGTCATAAAGACCGGCGCATGCACGGCTTCCCGGCGCAGAGGTATAGAGCTTTGCATCAGCATGAACCGCATCGTCAAGAATCTGATATTCAAGGCCGAATGCAGAACCTTTTTGCTTTTCGCTTTCCGTCACAAAATATTTTATACCGCTGTTTGCTCCTTCCGTAATCTTAAATTCAAGGCTCAACTCAAAAGCCGAATATTCATCCCGCGTCACAATGTCGCCGCCATGCGTGGATTCACTTCCGTCGCCGCGTAACACGGTGATTGCGCCGTCTGCGATTTTCCAGCCCTTATCCGGAAATG
>JAISYY010000212.1 GCA_031269635.1 Tannerella sp.
AGAGAGAGAGAGTGAGAGAGAGAGAGAGAGAGAGAGAGAGAGAGAGAGAGAGAGAGAGAGACTCACCTATACACTAATACAATATGCGCGTGGGATAATAAATATTTTTCTGCAAACAAGCAAGAAAAATTATCCTGTTTTGAGAAAACAGTTGCCGTTTTAAGAAAAAAACCTTTGGGAAAGGATACTCTGTCCGTTTCCCAAAGGTTTTTTATATATACTTCAATCATTGTTTTATTTATTAAAATTCATCTATTCAATCATGTTTTACAGAATCAACAAAATAAAAGTCTTCGACAACCGCGAAAACTGTATTTACAGGCATAGCCTCGATGTCGAACAGATAAAAACCCTCTGTTGCAATGCGGGTGTTCGGGATATGTCCGGCGCCCGTCTCGCGAAAGCGAAAAAAGTTTCGATTTAAATTTATGGTTTCTTCAAAACGAAGAAACGAAGATAGTTTTATATATTAACAAATTAGTAAAAAGATTATGAACAAGACAGAATTAATCAGTGCGGTAGCAGCAGAAGCGGCGCTCACCAAAAAGGAAACAAAGAAAGCAGTAGATGCATTTATCAAAACAGTAGAAAATGCGATAGGGATAGGCGACAACGTCACCCTGTTTGGTTTTGGAACTTTTACGACCGTCGAGAAAAAGTCTCGCAATGGTGTTAATCCGAAAACAAGGGAGCCAATTAACATACCTGCCCATAAGGTTGTTAAATTCAAACCCGGATCTGCTTTCGCCGAAGTTATAAAATAACAACGGCAACCGTCAGAAAGCGATGATGGTGTGTCAAAAGCCCTTCGGGACGTCATTGCGAGTAAAGCGAAGCAGTCCGGGTTATTGACAGTCAAAGGATTGCTTCGGGCTAACTGTCCTTGCAATGACTGTTTCGCAACCTTTTGACAGAGTTCCGTATAGGGTGCGAGACGTTTTTTACCAGCATTGTGCCCCGCAAGGACACCGGAGAAACCGTTATATTATCACTTAATAATCAATAGAACGTATATGAACCACAGTACAATGATGGCTCAAAGCACGACTTGCGTCCGGCTTGTAGATATAAATAAGATTCCGAATTAGGATAATTATGGCAACGAAAGCAAATTATAACAGCGACAATCCTCAAAAGGATAAAAAATTTGAAAAATTCGTTCACTTTCTTCTTGTGACATTGGTATTAGGAGGTATAGGTATCGCAATTTTTGCTAACGGAAGCGATGGAACGCTTTTCCTCGTATGCGCCGGTATTACAGGGATATTGAGTTTGTATAATTGTCTGATGTATAAACACCGTTAAAGAAATGTTTATAAAGGTTCGAATCTTGTGTTATGATCTTTTCTGACGGCAAAACATTCCATTTCGACAAGCCAGCCCGGACGGCATATCGGAGCAAGGAGGATCAATTTCGGTATTTTCGGGAAATGTTTTTCCACGATGCTTCCGGTAACCGTGAAATCGGCTATATCGCGCAGGTATACGATTATGTGGGCGATATCATCCGTTTCACACTCCGCTTCCCCAAGTAGCGCTTCCACGTTTTCTATCATGCGGACGGTCTGCCTTCCGGCGTCGCCTTCGTGAACGATCTTCCCCTTATTGTCAATGCTTGCCGTGCCGGAGATGAATACATGCCGGCGATCGCCATAACGTATGCACGTTCCGCGCTCAAACGTTACGCCATACTCGCAGGTGGAATTGAGATGAGATTTTGCATACAGGTATTGGATTTGTCCGTTCTCAAGACCTTTGACGGCATAAGAATCGAATACGACGATTGCTGCCGGGTCGGCATGACGGCCGTTTATGCCTGTACTTGCGATATAATGTGTTTTTTCGGTAAGCCCGTTTTCGGCAAATCGTTCCCGTCTGGCTTTTACAATTCCGGCGTAGTTGACATCGACATCCCGGACAAATATCCAGGTGCGGATGCAATTATCGGCAAGCGTACAGTTATGTTCCTTCAGTTGTGCAATGTATGCTTTTAGCAGTGCGTTCATTTGTGTCCCGGAATCATTTCCCGGATTGATCGCCGAACCTTTCCACAAATGCAGGTATTTCCCGTGCCGTACGGTATAAAGGCCGGGAGACGAAGGATGATTCGCCGAAACATCCGCACCGGTTTGCAGGCAAGCCCATAAGGCAATTTTTGTACCGTTCAGCGGCGGTTGTTCTATTATTGATATGTTGTTTTTGTTTTCAGGCAAATAATACGATAAAGACTCTGTTTGATTGGCTGTATCACTTAAGAAAAAGCGCCGGAAAACGATTGTCGCGTTATGCAAATCATTTTTACGGATATCCCCGAAAAATGAAAAAACCGACTTTAGCTGCTCCGGGAAAGGAAGACCTTTCTCCGTCAGTTGAATCATCAATTGATATTCCGACACCCCTTTTTCAGGGGAAAATGCAGCGATTGTCGCCGTCACATGCCTGTTCCCGTCCGTAATAGTTTTATATTGCATGGTTTAATGATTCATGGTCAGGAGTTTGTTTATTAAATCACGGTTGTTTGACAGGCACGGCACCTTATGCTGTCCGCCCAGTTTGCCGTCTTCTTTCAGCCAGTCGTAGAACAGGTTTTCCCTTGCCGGTATTATTTCGGGTATCAGAAGCGATATACCCTTGTATCTTTTGGCATCATAATCGGAATTTAGCTGCTTGAGCGCTTCGTCCAGCACGGTTGCAAACCGGTCGATAGATTCGGGCTGTTTTTCAAACTCAATCAGCCACTGGTGACGTCCTTTCCCGGCCTCTAAGATAAACAGCGGGGCGGCAGTGTATGCCCTTACAATGGCGCCGGTTTCAAGGCATGCCTTATGGATTCCTTTTTCCGCATTGTCAATCATCAGTTCTTCGCCGAAAGCATTAATGAAATGTTTCGTCCGGCCTGTAATGACAAATTTGTGAGGGAACAAGGACGTGAAACGTACGGTATCACCGATGCAGTAACGCCATAATCCTCCCGCTGTAGTTATCACCGTTGCGTAGTTTATACCGACTTTTACGTCTTCGGGCGGGATGGTTTTCGGGTTGTCGGTTGTCAACAGGTCGTTCATGGGAATAAACTCATAAAATATTCCATAGTCAGGCATAAGCAGCAGGCTTTTGTCCGACGGGTCATCCTGGATGCCGAAAAAACCTTCGGAAGCATTGTATGTTTCCATGTAATGCATCTTGCCGGACGGGAGTAATTTTTCGTATTGGGGCTTGTACGGTTCAAATCCCACTCCTCCGTGAAAGAAGACTTCGAGATTCGGCCATACTTCGTGGAGCGTTTCTTTTCCGGCCTTATTCAGGATTGCCTTTATGAGCGTAAGCATCCAGGACGGTATCCCTGATATACTCACGACATCTTTGTTCCATGTATTTTCTACAATCGCATTTATTTTGGCTTCCCACTCGTCCATCAGGATGATTTCCTTGCGCGGGACGCGGATGAAGTTTACGCATGGATTCAGGTTCTGCAATAAAACAGCGGAGAGGTCGCCGCAATGCGCTTTTTTGTTGAGCGCAGAGGGGCTGTGGCTTCCGCCCAGAATCAACCCTTTTTTTGAGAAAAAGCGTGTTTCGGGATTGTTGCGTATGTATAAGGCAACGGTATCAAATCCCCCTTTATAATGGCATCCGTTTAAGATCTCGCATGTGACGGGAATATATTTGCTACGGTCGTTCGTCGTCCCGCTGCTTTTTGCATACCATTTTACGATGGAGGGCCATAAGATATTTTTTTCGCCGTTGATCATTCGTTCTATAAACGGGTGCAAATCCTCATAAATAGATAAGGGGACGCGTTCGCAGAAGGCGTGATATCCTGAAATCTCCCGGAATTTGTACTTTTCGCCCCATTCCGTATTTCTTGCTGTCTGTAAAAGTTTCCGTAACTGTGTATGTTGAATATCGGCAATATGTTTCCCGAACGACTTGATTTGTCGTTCTCTTGCGGCAAACAAAGGTGATATTGTTTTAGTTATGATGTCCATATAAAAGATTGATAAAGAAATAAGTTGTCTTTAAAATCGTGCAAATGTAGATATTATTTTTATTATTAAGTAATGATTGATGCATTATTATTCCATATATTGTTCGGAAGACATTCTCCCTTTTTATGTTTTTTTTCTTATATTAGCATTAAAACGGATTGTTTTTTTGGATAATAATGTGTATCTTTGTCGCGTAAATTAAATTTAAATGTTAAAAATATGAAAAGTGTAAAAGGTATTTTATTATTAGTGTTTGTGTTTGCAATAACTGTTCCTTGTTTTGGTAGTAATGTTGCAATAAAGAGAAAAAAGAATAAATGGTTATATTCCGAAGAAGTGGTAAAAACCATAAATGTTAGTAGTAGCAGTCAATTTGAGACTGTTCCTTTTTCTTATTAATTAAATTCAGGATTGAATCCCGAAGTATTTTATGCAACTGAGTTTTGTCGTTTAATAAACGGATAGTAAAGATTTTGGATATTAATAATAATAAATTATGATATAGTTGAGATTTATAGAAGAACATAGCTTATGAGGATAGGAATCCTTTCGTCCGGAGGTGATTGTCCGGGAATAAACGCAACCATTCGTGGAGTAGGGAAGTCCGCTATTCTGCATTACGGAATGGAAGTGACAGGTATTCACAACGGGTTTACCGGATTGCTGCATAAAGACATTGAAGTGTTTGATGAGCGCAAGCTTTCCGGCATCCTTAATCTTGGAGGAACTATTCTCGGCACATCCCGTGAGAAGCCTTTTAAAAAGATACTTGATTCGGGAGATAATAATAAACCTCAGATTATACACCGGAATTATATTGATTTGGGTCTTGACTGTATCGTTTGTATTGGCGGGAACGGAACCCAGAAAACGGCGAATAAGTTGACGCAGTTAGGCATTAATGTTATTGGCGTCCCTAAGACGATTGACAATGATGTGTATGGAACGGATCTCTCTTTCGGTTTCGATACGGCGGTAAATATCGCTACGGAAGCGATAGACCGGCTACATTCGACCGCGAGTTCGCATAAACGGGTTATGGTCGTTGAGGTAATGGGACATCACGCCGGGTGGATTGCTCTTTATGCGGGAATGGCAGGCGGGGCGGATGTTATTCTTATTCCCGAACTTGGTTTTGATATGGATAAGGTGAATGAGAAAATACTTCAGCGTTCGCGTTTGGGCAAGCCATATTCGATTGTCGTCATTGCCGAAGGGCTGAAAAAAGCGAAAGGCTACCCGTCGGATTATATCTCTCATGCCATTGAGAAGATTACGGATATAGAGGTGCGGACGACGGTACTGGGATATATACAGCGCGGAGGGAATCCGTCTCCTTTCGACCGGAATTTGGCTACGCGTCTGGGCGGCCATGCAACGGAACTCATTGCACAGAAATCATTTGGGCGTATGGTTTGTATAAGAGGGAACGAGGTGGATTCCATACCTCTTTCCGAAGTGGCCGGTAAAACAAAACTGGTGCCGGTTGACCATGACCTTATAAAACAGGGCGTAAATATGGGTATTTCGTTCGGAATATAGAGGACGTAATTCTTATTTCACGTCATGCTGATGTTTGAGAGATTCTATTAACCGCAGGACGTTTTTGTCTTTGTGTATCTTTTTGATTACATTTTTTGCCGCAAGTTGCTGGGATTCTTTTTTGGTGCTTCCGATACCGATCCCAAGCGGTGTACCTTCCAGCGATACGCTTGTTTGAAAGACCGGCTTCCCGTCTTCGTCCGTAAACGTTTCAATCAGGTCAAATTCGATATGGAACTTTGTCTTCTGCCCCCATTCAAGGAGGCGGGATTTGAAGTTCACTTCGCGGTTTGCCAGCTTGTCTAAAGAAATGTGTTTATCAACGATACGTTCTTTCACAAATTTGAGGCAACAACCGTATCCCTGATCCAGGTAGATGGCTCCGATTAGCGCTTCGAGCGCATTGCCGTACATGTATTTGTGGTGGGTAGTCGCATACGGCATGGAGGTAACTTTTTTATCAATGCCTAATTTCAGGGCGATGAGATTGAGGCTTTCGCGCTGTACAATTTTTGAACGGGTGTTTGTGAGAAACCCTTCCTTTTTGTTGGGGAAATGCTTAAAGACAAGATCTGCAATGATCGTATCCAAAACGGCGTCCCCTAAGAACTCAAGACGTTCGTTATTTCCCCGTTTCCTGTCATGAGTTATGGGAATGGAACGGTGAATAAAAGCCTGTTCGTAGAGTTCGATATTGTCGGGATAAAAGCCAAGAATGTTATACAAAGACAAATAAGGCTCTTTGTTTTTTAATTTAAAGAGCCTTATCCATTTTCGTATACGTTTGAAAACCACTTTATTTTTTGAATTTTTTCACAATAACACTTGCATTATGACCGCCAAAACCAAACGTATTTGAAAGCGCCGCATTGACGGTTTTTTTCTGAGCTTTGTTGAAAGTAAAGTTCAGGTTATAGTCAATTTCGGGGTCATTATCACCTTCCGTATAATTAATGGTAGGTGGGACAATATCGTCGTATATGGATAATATGCAGGCCATTGTTTCGAGCGCTCCTGCTGCGCCAAGCATGTGGCCGGTCATTGATTTTGTAGCGCTTATATTCAGGTTAAACGCATGACTGCCAAATACTTTTTTTATCGCTTTAGCTTCCGATATATCGCCTACGGGAGTAGAAGTCCCGTGCACATTAATATAATCAATATCCTCCGGTTTCATTTCCGCATCTTCGAGTGCATTGCGCATAACAAGCATGGCGCCTAATCCGTCAGGATGTGACGCGGTCAGGTGGAATGCATCGGCCGACATTCCCGAGCCGACTACTTCCCCGTAGATTTTTGCTCCGCGGGCAAGGGCGTGTTCCATTTCTTCGAGAACAAGGCATACGCCGCCTTCACCCATGACAAAACCGTCACGGCTTTTGCTGAACGGACGGGAAGCCGTTTCCGGCGAATCATTGCGTGTCGACAGGGCATTCATTGCATTGAATCCTCCGACTCCGACGATTGCGATAGAAGCCTCCGCGCCTCCTGTTATGATCATGTTCGCTTTTCCGAGCCGGATATAATTGAACGCATCGCCAATCGCATTGGTTGACGAAGCGCACGCCGAAACTGTTGCAAAATTTGGCCCGCGAAAACCATATTTCATGGAGATATGTCCGGCAGATATGTCCGCAATAATTTTAGGTATGAAAAACGGGTTGAAACGCGGACCACGCTCGTTACTATATCCCATTACTTCTTCCTGGAATGAATAGATACCCCCGATTCCGGAAGAGAAAATAACGCCAATACGGTCTTTATCTTCCTTTTCCAGATCCATGTTCGCATCTGCAATCGCTTCCTGAGCCGAAGCGATGGCGTACTGGGCATGTAAATCGCATTTGCGGGCTTCCTTCTTGTCCGGGAAATAAGCTAAGGGATCAAAATTTTTTACTTCACAGGCAAACCGTGTTTTAAACTTTGAAGCATCAAAGTGAGTAATAGGCCCTGCACCACTTACCCCATTAACCAATGCCTGCCACGTTTCCGTAACATTATTGCCTAATGGTGTGATGGCACCGAGACCTGTTACTACAACTCTTTTTAATTCCATACTAATGAGGATTAAATTACTTCATATTAGTTTCAATATAAGCAATGGAGTCTCCTACGGTAGAAATCTTTTCAGCCTGGTCATCAGGAATGGAAAGACCAAATTCTTTTTCAAATTCCATGATCAACTCAACTGTATCCAGAGAGTCTGCTCCCAAATCATTGGTGAAACTTGCTTCGTTAGTAACTTCAGATTCTTCAACACTTAATTTATCAACAATAATCGCTTTAACGCGAGATGCTACATCAGACATAATTTTAAGATTTAAATTAATACTAAATTCGTAATATTTTTTATATTTGCGCTGCAAAGGAACATATATTTTTGCACATAAAACAAATATCAATGCGAAAAATATCGAAAGTTGCACATATATTTAAAAAATGCGCATAAAAACAAGAGTGACGAATATGAAAAATATTGCTGTATTTGCTTCAGGATCAGGATCTAATGCTGAAAATTTGATAAGATATTTCAATGACAGCGCAATGATTCGTGTTGCGGTTATTTTATCAAACAAGCCTGACGCCGGTGTTCATGAACGGGCGGAACGTTTGGGCGTTCCTTCATTTGCTTTTACGAATGTGGAGTTTAACGAAGGCGCCTTGATTCTGCAAAAACTGTCCGAATATAAGACGCATTTTATCGTTCTGGCAGGATTCCTGTTACGGATATCTGCGGATATTATTCGTGCGTATCCCGGCAGGATGATAAATATTCATCCGTCATTATTGCCTGCATACGGAGGAAAAGGGATGTATGGCGATTATGTTCATAAGGCGGTTGTTGCCGCCGGGGAGACGCGGACAGGGATAACGGTTCATTATGTAAATGAGCGTTATGATGAAGGTGCGGTTATTTTTCAGGAAGATTGTCCCGTTTTGCCGTTGGATACGGCAGATGATGTTGCTGCGAAAGTTCATGAACTGGAGTACGCATATTATCCCCGTGTGATAGAAGAACTGCTTTCGCGGATATGAAACCTGAATCACGGGAGTATTTGAACGGAAGACGTTTTTTTTGACATAAAAACGGCAGGTGATTTCCGGTATATTACTTTTTTTATTACCTTTGACCTCTTATTTTGAATATATGATGGAAAAATTCAGCTTCAGCGAGAAATGTTATCCTGTTTTTGAAAAGGCGACGGATGATTATCACAAGACGGACGATGTGGATGCACTTGTCCGGAATCCTTACAACGAGAAGGGCATCGAATTTTATTTGTATCAGAAAAACTGGATTGATGCGGTACAGTGGCATCTCGAAGATATTATACGCGACCCGGATATTGATCCGGTAAAAGCGCTGGCGATAAAGCGGCGGATAGATAAGTCCAATCAGGACCGGACGGATCTGGTCGAACTTATCGACAGTTATTTTTTTGACGCCTATAAAGATGTAAAGGCTTTGCCGGATGCGAAAATCAATACGGAAAGCCCGGCATGGGCGGTCGACCGGTTATCTATTCTCGTGTTGAAGATATACCACATGCAACGGGAAACCCGGCGCACGGACGTCGCGGTTGAACATGTTGAAGCATGTGAAAGGAAACTGTCCGTTCTGTTGGAACAGCGGAAGGATTTATCCCTTGCACTGGATCAGTTGCTGGAAGATATCAAAGACGGACGTAAATACATGAAGGTTTACAAGCAAATGAAAATGTATAATGATCCTTCGTTGAACCCCGTGCTATACGGTAAAAAACAGGAATAAATGTCTGAAGTGCTTGTCATAAGGCTTTCTGCAATCGGGGATGTCGCTATGACGATTCCCGTCGTCTATTCTGCAGCGGAGGCGAATCGGGATGATTCGTTCACCATGCTTACGCAGACTTTTCTCATGCCGCTTTTCATTAATCGTCCGCCGAATGTGAATGTAATGGGCATCAATACCCGGAATACGGAACGGTCATTATTCGGTTTTCTGCGGTACGTTTTCATCCTGAGAAAATATAAGTTTGATACGGTGCTTGACCTGCATTGTGTCATACGTTCCCGGATCATTGATATTCTTTTCCGGCTGAACGGCAAGCGGGTATTTAAAATTGACAAGGGGCGCAGGGATCGCCGGCTTCTTACCGGACGTCCTCCGAAAAAGATATACCGGTTGCGTCCGGTAATAGAGCGTTATGCGGAGGTGTTTCATGCGGCCGGGTTTCATTTTGACGAAACGTTTGTTTCCTTATATGACAATCATCCGGTTGACGACGCGACAATCCGGTCCGTAGCGGGAAATGAAGAAGGGCGCCGGGTTGGTATCGCTCCGTTTGCAAAACACAGAGGCAAGGTTTATCCGGTAGAAAAAATGGAGAAAGTTGTAGAAATACTGTCCCTGCGTGGTGACATAACGGTTTTTTTGTTTGGCGGACGTGGCGGGGAAAAGGTTGTCCTGGACAGATGGGAAAATGAATATGCGCATACCCGGAGCGTTGTCGGGCGTTATTCGCTGGATATGGAGTTGCTTCTCATCAGCAAACTGGATCTCCTTGTCTGTATGGACTCTGCAAATATGCATTTTGCCTCGCTTGCAGGTACGAAAGTTATTTCTATCTGGGGCGCCACGCATCCGTATGCCGGATTCTACGGTTATCATCAGCGCGAAGACCTTGCCGTACAGGTTGATTTGCCGTGCCGTCCCTGTTCAATATACGGGAATAAGCCTTGTTATCGTGGAGATTGGGCTTGTATGGATGAAATCACCCCGGAGCAGATTGTGGATAGGATTGACGGTTATTTACAGCAGTTATGAAAGTAGTAATCATTCCCCGGTATGAATATCTGCGCGAATGGATAGAGGACATACCGCTTTCATTTGAGGAAGGAGGAGAAATACTCCATAAGGCAAGGAATATTATCAAAGTGTTTTCGCTTGATAACGGATTGACCGTTAATGTCAAAAAATTTCATAAGCCGAATATTTTTAACCGTATTATTTATACCTTTTTCAGGAAATCGAAAGCGTTCAGGTCTTATTATCATTCATTGCGTATTTTTGAGAAAGGATTTCATGCGGCAGAGGCCATTGCCTTTATAGAAATAAATGAGGGCGGGTTGCTTTCCGGCAGTTATTATATAAGTCTGCAATGTCCCGGTGTGCGGGAGATACGCGAATATTATTCCGGGCCTCTTGCCGGGAATGAGGCGTTGATTGACGCGTTTGCACGCTATTCTGCGGCGTTGCACGATGCCGGAATATATCATCTGGATTATTCCCCCGGCAATATATTGATTCGTGACGGTTTGGCGTCCGGGGAATACTCTTTTATATTGGTAGATGTGAACCGGATGAAATTTATGTCCGTCGGTACGGAGAAAGGATGCCGGAATTTTGCCCGCCTTTTTGGCAACGATGATATATATAAACGTATAGGCGCTGTATATTCGCAATCCCGGAAGGACGTTTTCAGTAAAGAAAAGGCCGTCAGGTTAATATTGAAATATAAAAACCGGTTTTTGCGAAAGAAGGCGCAAAAGGAGAAGTTAAAAAGGTTTTTCAAGGATCCGGCAGGTTTTTTCTGTTGAATTTGTAGCAGAACCCATTCGGATAAGACTGTAAGCAATTCGGGTTTTACCTTCTTCCGTGATTTCTCCCTCTGCCGGAGCGCTTTCTGCTTTCGTCTTCCGCTGACTGCCCCGGCCGACCCAATCGAAACGTTCCTCATCAATTAGCATCCTTCCTCCTGATGGATGCAGATGCGTAATAAAAAAAAACGGACATGGATATTTGTCCGGGGTTTAAAAAAAAATCTCAATCTGCCGAAATCTCTCATGGAAATCCTTTATTTTCA
>JAISYY010000344.1 GCA_031269635.1 Tannerella sp.
CTTGCCGTATGACCGCTGTCCTGCTAAAACAGCCCTGTCCATGTCCTGCAAAGCCCCCGCCACAATTTCGGAAGCCGAAGCCGAAGCCCCGTTTATCAGCACGACAAGCGGCATTAACGTGTCAAGAGGCTCGTTATAGGTACGGTATATGCGGTCAAGCCGGCGAATTTTACCTCTGATGGAGATGACCTCCGTCCCTTTCGGCACAAAAAATCCGACCATCTGAACGGCGCTTTCGAGCAGGCCGCCGGGATTATCACGCAAATCAAGAATCAGGGATTTGATGTTGTGATTTTTTTTTAAATCTTCGAAAGCGACTTTTACTTCTTCGGCGCTTTTATCCGTAAATCCCTGAATATAAATGTATCCGATGCTGTCTTTTTTTACTCCGTAATAGGTTACCTGATCTAATATTATCTGTTTGCGGACAATATCAAAAATGCGCGGTTTTTTCTCGCCAGGACGCTGAATCTTCAGACTCAGTTTTGTATTCGGCAGGCCTTTAAGCATCTCGCTTACCTTTTCATCCGGAATACCCGTCGCATCCCTCCCGTCAATTGAAAGAATCCGGTCGCCTGCCTTTATGCCTGCCAGCGCTGCCGGCATTCCTTCAAAAGGCGCCGTGATAACGGTAGTCCCGTTCCGGTAGCGAATCAGCGCGCCGATGCCCCCGTATTCCCCCGTAGTAACCATTTTCAGGCCTTCCATTTCATCCTTGGGAATATATTCGGTATAGGGATCCAGGCTTCTTAGCATGGCGTCTATTCCCTTGCGAACTGTAGCCCGCATGTTGACGGTATCCACATAAAACATCTCCATTTCCTTGACAAGCGCATTAAAAATATCCAGATGCCTGCTCACCTCGAAACGGCTGCTGTCTTCCTTGTTCCTCGTATTCTGAACATTTTTTTCCTGACCGAAAGCCAAGCCTTTACACAGGAAAACCAGCAGAATAAATAATTTTAATTTTTGCATATTATAAATTTTTAACTCAAAAACGGCGTAAAAGTACACAATAAATCTCTTATTTCTCTAATATTTCACAAACTTTATGACGAATATCTCTCCACCGTCCCTCGCCTATCTGCGCCCCCGCTACTTCAACGGCATTACCTGCCAGCAACGCACCAATTTGAGCCGACTGTTCCAGGGATGCCCCCAGAGAATATCCGTACAGAAATCCTGCCGCAAAATTATCGCCCGCGCCCGTCGTATCCCGGACGGAAACCTTCAGGGCAGGCTCGTGAATGATCCTCTCCCCCCTTCCGGCCAATGCTCCCCGTTCCCCGAGCGTTACGACCGATATTTCCACTTCCTTCAATATCTCCGCGACAGCCTGCTCGGCGCTCAGACCCGTATACGCCTCCGCCTCGCTTTCATTGGCAAACAGAATGTCCACATAATCCGGTATGACGGCTTGAAGCAAAGACTTGTAACCCTTCACGATGTTAAAATTCGACAAATCAAGCGCAATCTTTAGTCCAAGATTTTTTGCACGCCGCAATACCGGAAGAAACAGACTCCCGTTTGAAACAAGATAACCCTCCATATAAATACAGTCATACTCCCGTAGCACATCGTCGGGGATTTCATCTTCCGACAACGTGGCCGCCAAACCGAGACAAGTAGCCATCGTACGCTCTCCGTCTGGAGAAATCAAAACCGTGGAACAGCCCGACATGCCGGAACCCCTTATCAAAAAAGGCTTTACTCCCGCCTTCGCAATCTCTTCACCATAAATATTTCCCTGCCTGTCATCGCCCGTCTTCCCGATATAGCCCGCATCTGCCCCCAGACGCGCCAGAGAACGCATCGCATTGCATGCGCTTCCCCCCGGCGCTGTCGACAAACGGAGCCTTTTCTCTAAATTCCATATCTCAACCATCCTGGATGCGTCAATGATGTCCATTGCTCCCTTCTCCAATTCCAGCGCACGCAACGTATCGTCGGTTTCCATCCGAAACAGCACGTCCAGCAGCGCATTTCCTATTCCTGTTATTTTCATGTTAAAAATTTTTTTGCAAATATATTGCATATTTTGGAAAATAGCAGTATCTTTGCGCCGCGAATCTGAGAAAAAACATTCTTCCTTAGCTCAGTCGGTTAGAGCATCTGACTGTTAATCAGAGGGTCCTTGGTTCAAGTCCAAGAGGAAGAGCAGCATAAAAAAAGTTTTTAAGGTTTCTAGTTGAAGAGGAAAGCCGTTTTTCGGGATATAGTCCCGGGAGGCGGCTTCCAATTTTATACAGACCGCCCTTCCCGGCAGGTTCCCCGACCCCCCGAAGCAGGGGCCCTGTTTTTCGAGAATGAAAAATACCCGACGTTTGACGGTTTGAGCCTGAACGCCGGGTATTTCTACCTACATGGGGCTGGAGATTCCGGCGTTATTTTATGCTGTTGATAAATACTACGGCCGATCCGTTTTGCTGTCCTGCCTGGAGGGTTTCGACGTATGTGCCGTCAGCCTTGAAGCGGTTGATTCCCTGCCCCATCTGCTGGGTCAAGAATATTTCGCCGGTTACGTCGTTTACAAACAGTTTGTAGGCGAACATGAGTTTGTTTTCGGCTGTTGTGAAGTCGCTTACGGACCTGTTGGCGAGGGAAATTTTTTTCACCGTTCCGCTGAAGTCGCTGTAGTCGCACGCTGCGCCATAGATGTAGTCTCTGCCGACGGCGATAGCATCCACGGCGAGGTTGAATGTATGGGTGATTTGTTTGCTTGCCGTGTTGAGGATGTGAAGGTTGGCAGGGTTTCCTGCGGAGGGTCCCGTCCAGACGGAGGCTGTGTTGAGGTAGAGTTCGCTGTTACCTGCGTTCACGATGTTTACGGGGTTGTAGGGGACAGTGAGGGTTGCTGTTTCGGTAAATGTTTCCGTGTCTACGATGGAGACGGTGTTGCCTTCTCCCTGTCCGGAGTTGCAGATGTACAAGTATTTTCCCGAGGAACAGATGCCTTCGGAATATGTTCCGCTCAGCTGGAGATATTCGGTATCGTAAGTGGCGGTATCGACCTTCGCAAGGCTTCCCCAGTGTATTTCCAATTCTGCAGAGCCGGAATATGCTGTTACATACACTTTGCCGTTCATGGCTGTCAAGCGGCGGGGCTGCCACAGGTAGCTTGTACCCAGGGTAGTCTGGGATATCTCCCTGATTGTCTCTCCTGTGGATGCGTTGATGATCCGGATAACGGCATTGCCTCCGGCTCCTCCCGTGATAGCGCAGTACATTTTCGAGCCGTAGAGCAGCAGATCGTTGGGGGTTTCGCCGTAGTTCCGGAAGCGTTTGTTGTCATTTCTTACGTATTTGCCGGTGGATACATTGTAGTCGTAATAGACCAGCTGACCGTTGCCTTGGTTCCATGCACCTTCCGAGAGGACGTAGAGGCCAGAGATTTCCAGTTTGGGCATGGTGATGGAGGTGCCATCGTTCATGTAGAAGATGACTGTGCCGTTTACTTCCACGATACTGATGATGGCGGGCGCATCTTGTCCGTCCACGCCTTCGGCCTTAACGCCGGTGTTGACGCCGTCGATGTACCAATAGCCGTCCCTGATGGTCAGTTGGGGGGAGGCGCCGTTTTGACCGGTAGAGGGTTTGCCGGTATCTGTGCCGTCAATGAACCAGTTGCCGTTGTCGCCGATGGTGATTACGGGGGTATGACCGTTGCCGATCACGATTTCGGTGCCGTCGGAGAAGGTGATTTTGTAGCCGTCGCCGGAAGGCGTGATGGCGCTGACGGTCAGTTTCTTTTCGAGCGCGTCCAGTAGCGCCTGATACGTGGCAAGGAGTTCTGCCTGACGTTCCTGTTCTTTTTTCAGTTCGTCATACTTCCTGTTTAATTCGTCAATGTCATCCTGGTAGCAGGCATTGAGCATAAAGATTGTTGATAATAAGAATACTAGTTTCTTCATTGTGATAAATTTTTTAAGTTATGAAATGTGAATGTTTATAATTATGTGATGTTTTTAATTTTTGATCACTTTCACGGCGTGAACGCCGCACCTGAGGATATAGATGCCTTGCGGCAAGGCGGTGGCGTCAATGCGGTTCAGGCCTGTTTTCAGCGGCACAGTCAGCAGGACGCCGCCCGAAAGGTTGTAAAGGGTGGCTTTCCCGTTCGATGCCGTTTCTATAGTGATATGGGTGGCAAATGGATTGGGATAGACCTGTATCCCGTTTCTGGGTATGGAGGGGATGCCGTTGTCGTCGTCCAAGGGAATATGAATGTCGGGTAGCGCACCGAAATAAGCATCGCGGACAGCGGCGTTCTGGTTGGGGGCTTTCCCCTTTTCGAGAGTGATATGACGATGGTTGCCGTAGTGGTCGCCATAGCCCCTGACACGGATTACGCCGCCGGTCAGGACCAGTTCTTTGTCCGGATAATCTGCGGGAATGGCTACTTCGAGCGTTTGCGCCTTGCTTGCGAAGGTGTATTGTCCGGGGCCAAGCATCAGTCCGAAATCCGTTCCGGCACTACTGTAGCGAATGCCTGCCGTCATGTTGTAAACTCCCGACTGTTTATTGCAGGGATGATATAGGGTATTGAAGGTTATGGCGACTGCATCTCCGGGTCGGGGTCTGGCGTTCGGGCGCGAGACGTTGCTGAGGGCGTATGTTACCGGCTTGGCGCTCAACACCTGATATTCCGTAGTGCCGGCGGCCGAAATCAGTTTGACGATGTTGCGCCCGTGCACGAGACGGAGAGTATAGCTTCCGTCGTTATTTGCTGTTACGCCGGAGGTCGTAAAGCCGCTGTATTGCAGGGTTGTAAAGCCCTGCTTCTCTGTCAGGACAGGCTGTGCCAGTGCTACGGATGCGACTCCGGCGGGGCGGAAGGTGTAGTCATATCCATCGTTTGATTTCGGATAGTAAAACACGTCCAGTTCGGCGTCGACGGCAGCAAGCGCCATCTTGTCGTATTCGTTTGTATTCAGGCTTTCGTTGATGGTGATGTTGGGGGTAATGCCCGTCTGTGCGGGTGCATCGACCGAAACGACGAATACGCCGGTGTTTTCGGGCCACAGCGCTCCGAAAAATGCTGCGCCGTTGTTGCCCACGTTCGTAGTGTGTGCGCACATCATGGCATCGTAGCTGACGAGCACGATTGCTGTACCTGCGCTTACAGCTGTTAGGAGACCGGTCGGGCTGACGGTAACGACGCTGTTGTCTGCCGCTCCGTTTTCGTTGATTACCGTGTAGTGAAAGTCCGGTTCGATGAAGTAGTTGTTGATGTCGCTGTCAATAGCCTGCCAGTTGCGCAGGTTGACGATCTGGTGCGTTTCGCCGGAAGCCAGGTTCAGGTATCCTTTGGCGTTGATATTGAGGAAGATGTCCGCCATGTTTCGTCCGTTGAGGCTGTTTGCGTCGCGGTCTATTTCTTTTGGGTGATGCAGTGCGAGCTGTTCGGCGGTAAATTCGAGGCTTGTTGCCGCTGCGCCGGGAGTGAACACGCCGACATGCATCAGGGCGCTGGACTGGCTTATACGGTAGTTGTGCTTGCCGGAAACGTTATAGTAGAAGATTGTTTTGCCGCCAGCGTCAGCGGTATGAACGGCCTGCTTTTCGGTAAACGGCTGATAGTGCACGCCTGTTTTTGCTCCGACATATACGTTTACGCCTTGGGGGACGGTGAAGGTGAAGCTGTGCGCAGGAATGTCGCCATCCTGTGCCCCGGCTTCCAGGTGTGGCAATGTCAAAACTGCGCATAGAAAAAGAGTTTTAAAAAAATCTGTCTTGGTCATAATAAATTGTTGCGGACTTGCACCGC
>JAISYY010000347.1 GCA_031269635.1 Tannerella sp.
ACGGACATCCTGGAAATACATTTCATCGACATGGTCAAGTTCCGGCGTCTGAAGAAAAAAGACATCGAGCATAACCTGCTTCACCGGTGGCTGACCTTTTTTGATAAAAATACAAGCGAAAAAACAATCCAAAAAATAATAGAAATGGACACGTCAATAGGAAAAGCGCATAAAAAAATCATGTCTGTTGCGCAGGACAGCGATATGCTGCGTGAGTACGAGATGCGTGAAAAGGCAAGGTATGATTACACCAGCGGCATCAATAACGCAACAAGGAAAGGCATCGCCATTGGAGAGCAGAGGGGCGAACAAAGAGGGATGCAAAAAGCACAGAAAAATTATGTTCTAAAATCATCACGAAAAGGCATGTCAGTTGAAGAAATTGCCGAATTAACCGATTTGCCGGTTGAAGAAGTGAAAAATATTCTCAATCGTAACTGACCGACGAACCCGGCTCGCCCGGACGAAGAATCGAACTTGCGGGTGAAGGATTCTATTTTTATGACATTCGCCGGTGGAAGATCGCTTATGAAGTGATGAATGGCGATGTGTACAATGATAAGGGTGAAATTAAATTATATATGGAAACAACAATTAAACTTATTGGAGCAGGCATTTGTGTACTTGTCGTCAATGCATGCCACAAGCAAAAGGAAACGGTGAAGCCCAATATCATATATATCCTGGCGGATGATTTGGGCTATGGAGATTTAGGTTGCTATGGCCAGAAAATTATTCAAACCCCGCATATTGACCGTCTGGCAAAAGAAGGAATCCGGTTTACGCAATTCTATTCGGGATGTACGGTCAGCGCTCCCTCCCGTTCGTCGTTAGTTACAGGGTTACACACAGGACATGCGCCCATAAGAGGGAACAAAGGCGTATCCGTATTAAATGAAAGCGGGAGGCGTAGCGAGGGACAACATCCCCAGCCCGCATCGACCTATACGATAGGAAAGATGTTGCAGGCAGGCGGATATACAACCGGATGCTTCGGAAAGTGGGGTTTGGGGTATCCGTATTCCGAAGGCGCACCCGAAAACCAGGGCTTTGATACTTTTTTCGGATATAATTGCCAGAGCCTGGCGCACAATTATTACCCTTATTATCTGTGGCACAATCGGGATACGGTTTGGTTGCACGGTAACGCAGGCAATGGGAAAGGGGAATACGCGCAGGATGTTATTCACCGGGAAACGATCCGTTTCATCAGGGAAAATAAAGACCGTCCGTTCTTCGCGTTCCTGACGTATGTCATTCCTCATGCCGAACTGGTGACGCCGGACGACAGTATCGCCGGCATATACAAGGGTCAATTCCCTGAAACGCCATGGTCAGGCGTCGATTCCGGCCCGCGATACAAACTGGGGCCTTACGGAAGTTCGGAACATCCCAAAGCCGATTTTGCTTCGATGGTTACCCGTCTGGATGCATACGTAGGCGATGTAATCAACGAATTAAAAAAGCTGGGGATAGACGGGAATACCATCGTCATTTTCACCAGCGACAACGGTCCGCATATTGAAGGTGGCGCCGATCCTCATTTCTTTAACAGTTACGGCCCCTTGAGAGGCGTCAAACGCGATATGTACGAGGGGGGAATCCGCGTGCCGTTTATAGCCCGGTATCCCGGAAAAATCAAGGCAGGTTCCGTAAGCGATCATGTAGCCGCTTTTTGGGACGTGATGCCTGCACTTGCTGAAATAACGGATACGCAAGCTGCCGCCAACACGGATGGCATATCCTTTTTACCGGCATTGTTAGGGGAAGACGGTCAGCAACGTCATGAATACCTTTATTGGGAGTTTCATGAACAGGGCGGTAAAATTGCCGTACGGAAAGACAACTGGAAAGCCATCTGGTTGCATGTAGGCAAACCCGATTCAACGATTGTTGAATTGTATGATTTACATGAAGACCTGCATGAAGACCGGAATCTCGCCTCCCAACATCCCGGAATTGTTGCCGAACTGACTAAAATCAGGGACCGTTCGCGTACCCCTTCCGAAATATGGAATTTCGGACTTGATAACTGACTTTCAATTTTTAAAAAGATGATACCGTTAATTCATTCAAAAACCGAGTATTCCGGTGTATGCCGGAAAGTAATTCGAACGTATGGAATCCTGTCCGTCGAGATTCCTCTGGCCGGTTGCATGGCAGGTTTGCCGTTATACAAGGCCGTTGCAAACGAACCCGGCCTCCCGAATATCCTTTGGATTACCAGCGAGGACAACAGTCCCATGCTGGGATGCTATGGCGACACTTTCGCCACAACGCCCAATCTGGATAAACTTGCATCGGAGGGTTTTATCTATACCCATGCATACGCCAACGCTCCGGTAAGCGCCCCTGTCCGCAACACCATTATCACAGGCATCTATGCCTGTAGCGGGGGGAACCATCACATGCGCAGCCAATACGCCAAATCGGACGCAGTGCGCTACTATCCCGAATTTTTGCGAAGCGTGGGATATTATTGTACGAATAATTCCAAGGAAGATTATAATATCGCCCCCAGCCAGATAAAGGGAATTTGGGATGAATCAAGCAACGCCGCCCACTACCGGAACCGTAAGCCGGGGCAACCGTTCTTTGCCGTATTCAACAGCAACATTTCGCATGAGAGCAGTATCCACAAATCCATACCGGCAGGGCAACTCCGCCATAGTCCCGGCAGCGTGAAACTGCCGCCATACCATCCGGATACGCCCGAAATACGGCACGACTGGGCACAGTATTATGATAAGGTAGAAGACATGGACGCCTGGGTGGGAAATATCTTGAGAGAGCTGGAAGAAAGTGGGGAAGCCGGCAATACGATTGTCTTCTACTATGGCGACCATGGCGGTGTGCTGGCTCGCAGCAAACGGTTTACCTACGAAACCGGAACACGCGTCCCATTCATTGTACGGATTCCCGAAAAATACAAACACCTCTTTCCTGCAGCCCAACCCGGCAGTAAGGTAAATCGGTTGATCGGTTTTGTCGATTTGGCGCCGACACTGTTGAGCGTCACCGGCATCAGGATACCGGAATGGATGCAGGGACATGCCTTCCTCGGCCGGCAAACAACGCCGCCGCCCGAATATGTCTATATGTTTCGCGGACGTATGGACGAACGCTACGACATGACGCGGGCGGTTCGGGACAGCCGTTACCGCTATATCCGCAACTACATGCCTCACCGGATTTATGGTCAACATGTCAATTACCTGTGGTTAGCCCCGTCCGTCGCGTCGTGGGAACAAACCTGTCTTGCCGGAGAATGTAACCGCGAACAGTCTGTCTTTTGGGAAACCAAACCCCCCGAAGAACTCTATGATACGGAACATGACCCGTGGGAAGTCCGTAATCTGGCTAACGATGCGGCATACGGCGACGTGCTCCTACGCATGAGTGAAGCGGCGGACCGGTGGATGATCAGCATTGCAGATGCCGGGTTTATTCCCGAAGGCGAATATGCCTCTATCAACAGCCGGATGCCCCTTTACGACTATACACGTTCGGGCAGTTATCCCATCCGGGAAATACTTTCCGTTGCCAATACCGCCATACAGGGAGACCGGGACAGTCTGGAACGGCTGACGGCACACCTGAAAAGCGAGATACCGGCCATACGCTATTGGGCGGCAACCGGTTTGTTGATTCTGCAAAAAGAAGCCATAAAAGCAATCCCGCAACTGAAAGAAGCGCTTGCCGATACGTCGCCCGATGTGGCGATTGTAGCAGCGGAAGCACTGTATCGTGCAGGCGAGACCGCTACCGGTACAGGCGCTCTGCTGAAAGCGATAGATCACCCCGACATGTTCGTTCGCAACCATGCACTCAACGTTGTAGATGCGCTTAACCTGGACAGCGACGAAGTGAAAAACGCTGTCACCGGCTTGAAAAAAGATGCGGAAGGAGTCTCCGGCTCAATGCGCTATGACCTCCGTATGACGGAGTGGCTAAAGAAAAAATGGAATTTATAAATCATCGTGTTCGTTAATACCGAAAGGTGAAAATAAACCGTTGTGCTATAATTGTCAAACATAATAAATAAACTGAAGAATGGATAAAAGTTCGTTATTTTTTGCCATAATGACCGGCATCCCGTTTGTCACTGCATGTAACCGGGAAGCAGACAGGAAACCGCTTAACATTGTACATATCATGAGTGATGACCACTCGTTCCAGACCATTAGCGCTTACGGGCATCCGCTGTCGAAATTAGCCCCGACGCCGAATATTGACCGTCTGGCGGCGGAGGGTGTTTTATTCAGCCGGGCGTTTGTGGAAAATTCGTTGTCTACCCCCAGCCGTGCATGCCTGATAACCGGGCTTTACAGCCATCAGAACGGACAACGGCAGTTGGGTAAGGGCATTGATACAACCAGGACCTTTATCTCCGAGTTGCTTCAGGCGCGGGGATACCAGACTGCCGTCGTTGGTAAATGGCACATGCAGTGCGAACCGAAGGGTTTTAATTATTACCACATCGTGAATGGACAGGGCGATTATTACAATCCTGCATTTAAGTCGAAAACATCTAACGGCGAATATATTCGTGAAGAAGGATACGCAACGGAACTTATTACCGGCCATGCGATTGAGTTTCTCGAAAACCGCGACAAGGACAAGCCGTTCACCTTGTTTGTTCATCACAAGGCGCCGCATCGCAACTGGATGCCCGAAGGTAAATACCTGGATTTGTACGAAGATGTGGAATTTCCGTATCCCGAAACGTTTTATGATGATTACGCCACCCGTTGCGACGCTGCCCGTTCGCAGGAAATGACGGTAGCAAAAGACATGACGTTGATCACCGACTTGAAGGTCGCCGAATGGGATGCCGGTATATCGGAAATCAAGTGGGAAGACAGTGTCGCCGTATGGACGGAAAGCGGGCTGAAGGACGGGCAAATAAGGCAACGAATCATGCGGCAGCTAACGCCTGTGCAGCGTGAATCATGGAACTGGGGACAGGCGCTCGACAGGTTGACGCCCGAACAGCGTGAGGCATGGGACAACGGATATGCGGAAAAAAACAAAAAGTTTCTTGCTCAAAACCTGAAAGGCGAGGAACTGGTAAAATGGAAATATCAGCGGTATATCAAAGATTACCTGCGCTGCATCAAAACGATTGACGACGAAGTCGGACGTTTGGTGAAATATCTGGAAGAACACGGTTTGCTCGAAAACACGCTCATCGTTTACACCTCGGACCAGGGCTTTTATATGGGCGAGCACGGCTGGTTCGACAAGCGTTTCATGTATGAGGAATCGCTCCGCACGCCGCTTATTATCCGGTATCCGGGTGATAACAATTCGCGCGGGATAACGAGCGATGCGCTGGTACAGAACATTGATTATGCAGTTACATACCTTGACGTCGCCGGAATAGAAAAGACAGCCGGAATGAGCGGTCTGTCATTGCTCCCGCTGCTTGACGACGGGCAGACGCCGGATCACTGGCGTAGCGACTTGTATTACCATTACTACGACTATCCTGCCGTACATCAGGTACGGCGGCACGATGGCGTCCGCAGTGAACGTTACAAATTGATTCACTTTTATGGCAACGGTGCGGGAAAAGACGACGGTAACGACATCAACTGCAATGAACTGTATGATCTACAAAACGACCCGAACGAGTTGAATAATGTGTACGGACATGCCGGTTATAAAGATATTCAAGAACATTTGCAAAAACGCCTGGACGAATACAGGGCAGATCTCAAAGTCGATGAATATTGAGCGATTCATGTGATGAAGATTCGTATGCTTGATGACACGGGCGCTAAACGGCCGGTAGTCAGAACGGATCGATCAGTGTTGCATGAACGATTTTGATACGTATTCGAGTACTAAGGGCAGTTCCATCCTCCAGTACGTCCACGTATGACCGCCGTCTTTGACGCGGTATTCGTGCGGTATTTCGTTTTTGCGGAAAGTGACGTGCATACGTGCGTTTCCTTCGTAGAGGAAGTCGTCGTCTCCGCAGCTTATGTACCAGCGTATGCTTTTGATTTGTTTGAGATCTTCATCCGTGGCGTTGCTTATTATGCCCTCTATGCTGTGCCGTTTGAAATGTTCTTCTATGGCAGCGTCTGTTACGCCGGACTGTTTTCCCAGCCGTTCCTTATACTGTTCAATATCCCGGCTTCCGGTTGCTGCACTTAACGGCGCTGCGGCGGCGAACAGTTCCGGGCGGTGCAGGGCGTAAAAGATCGTTCCTCCTCCGCCCATCGACAGGCCGGAAATGGCGCGGTAACGCCGTTCGTTCCTCACGCGGTAAGTCTTTTCAATATGCGGGATGAGTTCCCGGAAAAAGAAATCTTCGTAGTTGAAGTCGCCTTTTACATCATTGAAATATCCCCTTCTGCCGGTGTTTGCGTCGGGCATGACGATAATCATCGGGCCTGCCGCTCCTTCGGCAATCGCCTTATCCGCGATATGCTGCACCTGCCCGAACTGCACCCATCCCGTATGGTCATCCCCCGCTCCGTGCAGGAGATACAGAACCGGATAACTGCGGTCCGTTTCATTGTAACCCGGCGGCAGGTAAATGGCATATTTACGTTCCGCTTTAAGAATCTCACTTTTTACGGTTCGCGTTTCATAAACCGTACCGTTTTGCGCTGCAGCGATACTACTGATGATTATCAAGCCTGCAATAGATAGAATTTGTTTCATTGGTAATTAAAAATTAATGTTTATGTCTCCGCAAAAATAGCGTTTTTTGTTGATAATACATTCATTCGCAGCATCAAATTTTTTACCGCTAAAAATCCAGCGTCAACTGTAGCGGAGGGAGCAACGTGAACGATTTACGGTGATAAGGAGTTGTTCCGTGTTCGCGGATAGCGTTGCGGTGGGCTTTTGTGGGATAGCCTTTGTTTTCGTGCCAGAGATAGTTGGGATATTCGACATTCAGTTTATCCATGTATTCGTCCCGGTGCGTTTTTGCAAGTATGGAAGCCGCGGCAATGGACATGTATTTGCCGTCGCCTTTGACAACGGTCGTATGCGGGATGCCGGGGTAAGGGATGAAGCGGTTGCCGTCGACAAGTAAATGTTCCGGCGCCGTTTTAAGCTGCTCGACAGCCCGGTGCATGGCGAGGAATGATGCTTTCAGTATATTGATGCGGTCTATTTCCTGCGGGGATACGATGCCGACAGCCCATGCCATTGCTTCTTTTTCGATGATGAGGCGTAAGGCTTCGCGCTGCTTTTCCGTCAGTTGTTTGCTGTCGTTGAGCTGTTCATTACGGAAGCCGGGAGGGAGGATGACCGCCGCGGCGTAAACGGCACCCGCAAGACATCCCCGTCCCGCTTCGTCGCACCCCGCTTCGATGCGTCCTTTTTCGATGTAAGGCAGCAGCATGTCAGAACATGTTACTTACTTTCCGGATGCCTGCAACCAGCGCGTCTATTTCGTCTTTTGTGTTGTAGAAGGCGAAAGAAGCTCTTACCGTACCTTCGATGCCGAATGTGCGCATGAGCGGTTCGGCGCAGTGGTGTCCTGTTCGCACGGCGATGCCGAGACGGTCTAATAACATTCCCATGTCATAGTGGTGGATGTTTTTGACTAAAAACGAGATGACGCCGCTTTTATGCGGCGATTCGCCGTAAATGCGCAATCCTTCTATCGTTTTAAGTTGTTCGGAGGCATATCGCAGCAGCCCGTTTTCATAGCCGGCTATTTCGGCTATCCCGATACCGTTTACATACTCCAAAGCCACGGCCAGTGCCGTACTTCCGATATAGTCGGGAGTGCCCGCCTCGAATTTGAACGGCAAGTCGTTAAACGTTGTTTTCTCGAACGAAACGGAGGCGATCATCTCCCCTCCGCCCTGATAGGGAGGCATCCTGTCCAGCCATGTTTCCTTGCCGTAAAGGATACCGATACCTGTCGGGCCGTAAATCTTATGTCCCGAAAAAGCATAGAAATCGGCGTCCAGCGCCCGGACATCCACTTTCAGGTGCGCGACAGCCTGTGCCCCGTCGATTAGTACCGGAACATCATGCCCGTGCGCGATGTCAATAATTTCCCCGACGGGATTAATCGTGCCGAGAACGTTGGAAATATGCGTTACGGAAACCAGCCGCGTTTTTGCGGAAAACATTTCCTTAAAGGCCTCCATATCCAACTCTCCCGTTTCGTTAACGGGAATGACTTTAATTACAATATTGTGCCGCACCGCCTGAATCTGCCACGGTACAATATTCGAATGATGTTCCATAGCTGAAATGATAACTTCGTCGCCCGGCGACATACATTCGTATGTGAAACAGGACGCGATAAGGTTTATCGACTCGGTTGTACCGCGCGTGAAGATGATTTCTTCGGGTTTGCCGGCGTTCAAAAATTCCTGTACCGTTCGACGGGCTTTTTCGTGCGCTTCCGTTGCCTGCCGGCTCAGGAAATGTACGCCGCGGTGTATGTTCGCATTTACATTATAATATTCTTCGGCAATCTTCTCCACCACACAGCGCGGTTTCTGGGTCGTAGCCGTGTTGTCGAGATAAATCAGAGGCTTGTCGTACACCGTACGGTGCAGAATCGGGAAATCATTTCTTATTTTGTTTATGTCCATATCCGTTTTGTTTTAAGAGGAGGCAAACATAGCGATTTTTTTTGGATAATGATGGAGTGAAAGGGGGTAATTTCTTCTTTGAGGGAGAAAAAATAAACAATTCCTTCCCACGTTGGGGAACGAACAGTAAGGCATGTTGTATAACATAAAGAAAAAATTGGATATTTCCATCCTGATTAAATAATTTTGCACCGCTTTAAGAGCAATAAATTTATTTATGATAATAACTATGAAAATGAAAACTTTTGGAATGACGGCAGCCCTGCTTTGGCTTGCCACCTGCGTAAACGCGCAGTACATTATGCCGGACACGATTTCCGGACACAAACTGGTATACGACCCTTCAGGCCATATTTTAGGATGGTATCAGCCGGAGATACCGGGAGCTGTATATCATCATGCGGCCACACTGGCCTCCGAATTTCTCCTGCGTGCGCCGGTCGAACCGCAGACGGGATTGCCCATGTACATGGTCACCTGCAGCTTCTACCATAAGAGGGACGGGAAAGAGTTTGTCGCCCGGAAGTGGATGCACAATCCGGCCTGTTTTTTTGCCGGCTGCGTGCAAAGCCTGGCCGTACGGTACCGCCCCTATTCCGGCGACGACCGCTACATAGCCCTGGTACGGGAGATGCTCGACTATCATCTGGAGCATGGCTTGACGCCGGCCGGTTTCGCCTGGTCAAACGTCCCCTATGCCAGTTCCGACCCTTTTGAAACGGAGTATCGCGGCTCGGTACTGTGGGAGAAAAGGGGCGACGGGCTTTACGGCATCGAACCGGACAAAGTAGGCGAACTGGGATATGCCATCCTGCAGTTCTACCAAATCACCGGGGAGGAGAAATACCTGCAGGCCGCGCTCCACTGTGCCGACGCACTGGCAAAACATGTCCGGGAACCCGTTGCGTGGCAGGAGTCCGGCGGCGGTGAACACGAGGATATCATTATCGACCGTTCGCCCTGGCCCTTCCGGGTCAATGCCCAAACCGGCGCCATCATAGACGCCTACTGTTCGAACGTGCTCGATCCGGTCAAGCTGCTGAAAGAACTGCTCCGGATCCGGGAGCGGATCGCACTTTCCGCCGGACAGGAGGCGGCCTACCGCCGGGCGGCCAACATCGGCTGGAGCTGGCTGTTTTCCCGTAACGGGCCGCTTCGCACCTTCATCTGGAACGGATTCTTTGAAGACGTCGTCTCCGATTCAACCATGTCCAACAGGGTACAGATCACGCCGGTGGAACTGGCCAAATACCTCTCCCTGCACAGCGAGGAAGAAACCGGCGCCGAGGTGGACATCCATGTCCCGGCGTTGCTCTACTATGCCCTTTCCGCGTTTAAAACCGAGGGGATGGATGCCATGAACGAACAGCTATGGTGTTACTTAGCGATGGGAAGTCACACGGCGCGTTTTGGGGCAGCCTGCGCCCTGTGGTTCGAGCGTTCCGGCGAAGAACGCTTCCGGGACATGGCCTTCCGTTACCTGAATATGGCATCTTATATGACTCATGACAACGGGGTGGTCTCCACAGGCCTTAACTACACCGGGGGCACCTGGTTTTCGGATGGCTACAGCGACTATATCCGCCATTACCTGGATGCCATGGCCGCCGTTCCCGCGTGGGCGCCGGCCGGCGAAAACCATTTCCTGCGTTCTTCCTCCGTGATACAAACCATCCGGTACCAGCCCGCCGCAATCACGTACCGCACGTTCGACCCCGCAGCCACAGAACGTTTCCGGCTGACCCGAAAACCCGCAGGCATTACCGCCGGAACACGGGCGCTGCAAGAGAGCATAAACCTCTCGTCCGAAGGCTGGACATGGGAACCCTGTCCGCCGGGGACAGGGGGCATACTGAATATCCGCCATCAGCACGACTGTTCCGTAACCATACAAATGAACAAAGGGGTGTTCTAACGTTTTTCCGTTTCGTTAATGGGAATGACTTTAATAATGATCACAGTTCTTCTTATACATGGAATCCGCAGTTGCGGAAAACCTGTTTTCCGCTTCCGAAAAGGAATCCGCAACTGCGGATTTCCTGCCGCGCACGTCAAAATGCTTTCCGCAGTTGCGGATTTCTTGTTTGACACCCTGAAATTAAAATCCGCAGTTGCGGATTTCATTTTTGATACCTTGAAATTAAAATCCGCA
>JAISYY010000036.1 GCA_031269635.1 Tannerella sp.
TCTGCAAAAACGCCGAGCCAGTTTGTCAGGTAATATCGTCCTCCTATGTGTAAATAACATGCAAATTTGGCCTCGTCTTTTTGGAGCTTGTATGTCCTGATGTTGAAATTGGGGTCGAAGCCGGCGTATGTGTCGAGTCTGTCGACAAATTGGTAGTGGACGTTTATTCTTAATCCGGCGATGTATATTTTCTCTGTTTCGTCCTTTAATACATCTTTGTAGTAACCGCCAAAAAAGCCGCCTCCAAGCGTACATTCATCGACAAATAATTGCGACAGGCCGTATTCGTAGAAAGCCGATACGGCCGTTTTGCTGTCATTGCCGAGTTTCACCCCGACATTCACGCCGATAAGACTTTTGCCTTTTTCAAAAGTATATAAATCGTCGTATTGCGCGTTTGCAGTAAGAGCGGTTACTGCAATCAATATAAAAGTAAATGTTAAATTTCTCATAATCATATTATTAAAATAGGTTTGAAATTAATCTATGTCTTGTGTTGCGTCAAAGCGTAAATGTAACGTTACGATTTCGGAATGTGTACCGATGCGGTAAGGCGGTCCGGCAATTCCGACCCCCGATGAGATGAAAAACTGGGTGTCGCCCTTGCGGTAATATCCGTACGGACATTCATAGACGAGGTGCAGGAGAAGGGAATTGGGCCATACCTGGCCGTTATGCGTATGTCCGTGCAGTCCCAGGTCGGCCCGGTTCATTACGATTTCGTTCAGGCGGTTGGGCTGGTGATCCAATACAATGATGGGCTTCAGCGTGTCGGCCTGTTGTATCAGGGTCTTTAATGATGCGCGGTTCAGGTGATTTATGTAATCGTCCCGCCCGACGAGGTAGAACGTTGAATCGGGAGGAGCTATTACGGAATCGACAAGCAGGGTAATCCCCGTTTTTTTTATCCATTTTAATTTAGCATGCCGGTTTGCCCGGTATTCATGGTTACCCAGCGTCATATATACGCCCAGCGGCGCGTGCAGTTGCTGCAGGTCTTCTTCGATGTGTTCCTTTTCTGCAAAGCGTGTTTCATAGTCGATTATATCGCCGACTATGACGATTATGTCGGGATTTTGTTCATTGCAAAGTTTTACGATATGTTGCACCTGTTTCTTCCGGATCATCTCCCCGATGTGCCAGTCGCTTGTCATTACTATGGTCAGGCTGTCGCGTCCCTCCACCGTTTTGGGGATTGTCAGGTACACATGTTGGATGGAAGGATAGCGGACGTTATGATACCCGAATATCATCAGGCCGGTTATGCCCGCTGTTATGACGATGAATAATATGATTTTGGTCCTGTCCCAGTATAGATTTACAAACATGGGATACCACGCCCACCGTTTGTTTATGAGCCGGAACAGCTCTAATATCAACAGGGCAATGGTTATATACATGGATGCGATATACCAGGTATTGCAGATGAGCATTAATGGAATAAATATCCTGTCCGGGAGATAGTCATGAAACAGGTAACCGGTGAAAAAAATGAGTATTTCGAGCGCCAGGGCGAGAACAAACGGTATCCGGCAATACTTCTTCCTGGGGAGCGCTTGACGCCCCCGCCACAGGATATATGAACTGAACAATATCTGTCCAAAAATAGATTGCAGAAATACTCTCATCTTTTCAAGGGTTTGGCCGCAAATATATTAATTTTTTTTCTTATTCAACAAATGAACATTCAAAAACTACAAATTCGCTGCATGTACCTATCCGGAAAGGCGGTCCCCAGAGGGAGATGCCTGATGAGACGTAGAAATTTGTGCTGCCGCGTTTTTCGTAACCGTAGCTTATATCAAACAAGTAACCGGCTAACAGCGAGAGGGGGAAAACCTGTCCGTTATGCGTATGTCCGCTAAACTGCAAGTCTATGGCGCCGGTAGCCTCTGCCGCCGCCAGTTCGGCCGGCTGGTGGTCGATCAGGACGACAGGCCGCGATTTGTCTGTTAGTTGGATAAGATCCCTGACGGAGAGGCGGTCCCGGTTGGATTTGTCATCCCGTCCGATAAGCTGAAGCCCGCACGGGAGCGTTACGATCGAATCTTTCAGCAGTTTTATCTGCGTTTCCTTTATGAAGTCCGTACAAGCTCCGATTCCACTTATATACTCATGGTTGCCCGGCGCCATGTAGATTCCCATCGCCGCATGAAGGCGGTTCAGTTCCTTATCCATCTCCTCGTCGACAACAGGGATGATACTGTTATCAATCAGGTCGCCGCCGATTAGGATAAGGTCCGGATTTTCCGCATTGATGCGGTCGACGTCTTTTTTCAGCTTCTTTTTATCCGTTCCCAGTCCAAGATGCCAGTCGCTTATCGCTACGATTTTCAGTTTGTCTTTGTTTAGTAACGGTTTGTTGATATGTATGTTGAAAACCTGTTTTTCGGGATGTTGATAACGCATGTATCCGTAAATCAACAGGCCGGAAGTCAACAACAAAGAGATTACGAATCCGTATTGGAACGAACTGTTGAAAACTTTCACAAGGTCGGTAACGGCAAGGAAAATTACCATATACAAGGTAAAAACAAGCCAGCCGGAGCCGATGTGAAACAATACCTGCCCGAGGGAAAAAGGGATTTGCCTGGAACTGCGGAAGGCGAATACGACGAAGAGCATGAATGCTCCCGCCCAGTAAGACAGGCCGTATCCCCATTTAAGAAAAAGAGAAATTTGTCCAAGGGCCTGTAGCCCCCGGACAAATATGTAAACGTTACCGAGCAGGTAACTCCCTAACAGTAGAATAAAGAATAGCGGCATTCCGAACGTTTATTTCTTAGGATACCCGACCGGATTGTTAAGCATGATGTATTGCTTGTCCGTCAATTTAAGCGCTTTCGTAAGCTCCTCTTTATCCATCGTGGCGCGGGGTACGGTCGACAGGCCTGCCGCCGCGCAGAATACATTTATATTCTGGCATACGATGCCCGCATCCATCGCCGCTATCAGGCGCGTATGTTCGTTCGCGGGATCGCCGAGTTTTTCGAGATTGGCTACGAGAACGATACTTAATGGAGCTGTTGCCGCAAAATCCTGTCCGCTTGCGACGGCCTTCCTGTAATCGCCTTTTGATAACGGCTTTAATATGTTCTGACCGGCGTCATACAGGTATGTCCCGTCTTCGCGCACTACATACACATCAATTTCCTGGCGGTTCATTGCGGAAGGAGCCGTCCGTCTCCCGTCGTTACGGTTTACGCCGTTCGCCGCCCATAGCAGATCCGACAGATCCTGCAGGGAGATATCTGTCGCGTCAAACTCGCGATCCGAATGTCTGTCGGATAGTGCTTTCATTACTGCAGAGCCGCGGGATTTGTCCGGCCGGTTGAGCTTAACCGCCTGCAGTTCCTGTGCAGAAACAGTTGATAATGTCATAAACAAAGCGGCTAATGTGAAAACTATTTTCTTCATAATTCAATAAATAATAGGGTTGTTTCTTTAAACTTCAACAGGCTTATACTTGGGTACCAGTGCTTTCATGACGACCCATCCGATCAGATACGCTACGGCGCAGAAGATGAAAATCATAAAGTAACCGGACGGCTCGCCCCGGAATCCGAGGAAACTCATGTTCGTCTTGCCGGTATAGTCGAAGAGCATCCCGGCGCATTTCTGGATAAAAAACGACCCTAACCCGCCGGCCATTCCGCCGATTCCGGTGATCGTGGCGATGGCCGTCTTCGGGAACATGTCGCCTACCGTCGAAAAGATATTAGCCGACCATGCCTGGTGCGCCGCCGCAGCAATGCCGATGATAATTACGGGTAGCCAGTACGAATAATCGCCCAATGGCTGGGCAAAAAGCGCTAACAGCGGGAAGAAGGCGAATATCAGCATGGAGCGCATGCGTCCGGCATACGGGTTCATCCCTTTTTTGCTGATAAAATAGGAGGGTAGCCAGCCGCCGTAGATGGAAATCATTACAATCGTGTAAAGAATGGTAAGCGGAAGCACTTGAGCGGTGCCTTCAAGATGGAAAACGGTTTGCAGGTATTTTGGCATCCAGAACAGATAAAACCACCAAACGCCGTCGGTCATGAATTTGCCGAATGCAAACGCCCACGTTTGTTTGAACCGGAAACACCGGATGAACGGCAGTTTTTTCTCGTCCGTTTCGTCCTTAACGCTGCTTTCCGTTAGCTTATCCTGCTGTATATAGGCCAGCTCCTGTTTGTTTACTTTGGGATGCTGGTCCGGTTTTTTGTAGGTAAATACCCAGAATGCCATCCAGACGAATCCCAGCAAGCCGATGATGATAAACGTAGCTTCCCATCCCCACAATTCGGCAATGTAGAGGATCGATGCCGGGGCAATCATCGCGCCGATGGTTGCGCCCGAATTGAAAATGCTTGTCGAGAAAGCGCGGTCTTTCTTCGGAAAATATTCGGCAGTAGCCTTGATGGCGGCGGGGAAGTTGCCTGCTTCGCCGAGCGCCAGTACAAACCGGGCGGAGATGAACAGGATAACGCTTACGCTAACGACCATAGCCCCGTCGTCGATATGAGAAATGATCTCTTTCGCTTCGGCAAAGTTCACAAACCATTCGCCGGCAAGAATCCCCGATGTTGCAATGCCGCAGTAGGCATGCAAACATGCGCCGACCGACCAGATGCCGATTGCCCAGAGAAATCCCTTTTTGGTGCCCATCCAGTCTACGAACTTTCCTGCGAATAACATGCATACGGCGTAAAGTATGGAGAACCATGCCGTGATATTCCCGTAGTCGTCGTTTGTCCATCCAAATTCCGGCCCGATGAACTTGGGCCACGTCAACGACAGCACTTGTCTGTCCAGATAATTAATTGTTGTTGCAAAGAACAACATCGCACAGATCATCCAGCGATAATTTGTCATTTTTCCCGATGATTGAAATAAATTGCTCATACATATCTAATTTAAATGTTAATATCCGTCATCTTGATACGCGGCCGGAGCCGTCGCCTTTCATGAGATTTTCCACTTCGGCGACCGTCACGAGATTGAAGTCGCCGTATATCGTATGTTTCAGGCAGGACGCGGCGACGGCAAAGTCGAGCGCTTTCCGGTCGTCCGCCGGCCAGGTTATCAGCCCATAGATCAGTCCGCCCATGAACGAATCGCCGCCTCCGACGCGATCTACGATATGGGTTATGTCGTAGCGTTTGGACTGTTTAAGCGTATTGTCCGAATAGAGGACGCCGCCCCAGGTGTTATGGTTTGCGTTTATTGCTCCGCGCAGCGTGACAATCATTTTTTTGCAGCGGGGGAATTTTTTCATCATTTGCGTGCATACGGATTCAAATCCGGCTGCGTTTATCTCGCCGCCGGTTGATGTTGCGTCGAATCCTTCCGGTTTTATCCCGAATACTTTTTCGCAGTCTTCTTCGTTGCCGAGAATGATGTCGCATCCTTCCACGAGCGCCGGCATCACTTCGGCGGCCGTTTTCCCGTATTTCCACAGGTTTTTGCGGTAATTAAGGTCGCATGATACCGTTATTCCCATTTCATTGGCTGTTCCCACGGCTTCGAGGCAGGCCTCCGCCGCGCCTTGCGACAGGGCAGGCGTTATGCCGGTCCAGTGGAACCATTGCGTGTCTTTAAAGACTTCTTTCCAGTCGATCATGCCTTTTTCGATGGTCGCTATGGATGAGCCGGCGCGGTCGTATATAACTTTTGATGCACGTGACACGGCTCCCGTTTCCAGGAAGTAGATGCCGACGCGGTCGCCTCCGCGGAGGATATTGTTCACGGATACGTTGCGGGAACGCAACTGCATGATGCAGGCTTCTGCGATGTCATTTTTGGGAAGGCGCGTCACGAAATCCGCTTCGATACCGTAGTTGGCAAGTGATACGGCTACGTTGGCTTCGCCTCCTCCGAACGTTGCGCTGTATTCGCCGGCCTGCGAGAAGCGCAGGTAACCCGGCGTTGCCAGGCGCAACATGATTTCTCCGAATGTTACTACTTTTTTACCCATACTGTTTTATTGTCATTTATACTAAATTTAAAACCTGAAAAAATCCCTTGCATTATAGTAACTTATGTTTTCCACCATTTGTCCGATGAAGCCGGTTTCCGAAGCCGGCAACTGTCCGCTTTCCACATCGTTGCCGAGCAGGTTGCAGAGCGTGCGGCGGAAATATTCGTGGCGGGGGTAGGAGAGGAAACTGCGCGAATCGGTCAACATGCCGACGAAGCGGCTCAGGAGTCCGAGTACGGACAAGGCGTTTAGCTGTTTTTCCATTCCGTTTTTCTGGTCGAGGAACCACCAGCCGGAGCCGAACTGCATTTTGCCGGCCGTCACGCCGTCCTGGAAATTGCCGGTCATCGTCGCTATGACTTCGTTTGCGCAGGGATTGAGGTTGTAGAGGATTGTTTTTGCCAGTTTCCCGGCGCTGTTGAGACGGTCAAAATATTTCGACATGGTTTTGGCGGTATTAAACTCTCCGATGGAGTCGAAGCCCGTATCCGGCCCCAGGAGCCGGAACATTTTCGTGTTATTGTCGCGCAGGGCGCCGTAGTGGAACTGCTGTGTCCAGCCCGATTCGGCGTCCATTTCCCCGAAGGCGATCAGCATCGCCGATTTGTATTTGGATATTTCTTCTTTCGTGAGCGCCGTGCCTCCGTAAACTTTGTTGAATATCGCTTCAATTTCGGCTCCGGTATAGTTGTCGGCATAAAATTCTTCGATGCCGTGGTCGGAGAGTTTGCATCCCTGTTCTTCAAAGAACCGGTGGCGCTGGCACAGGGCTTCCAGGAGGTCTTCGAAACAGGATATGGTTATGCCGCTCACTTCGGACAGCGTTTCGATGTAAGCGCGGAAGTTTGCCGGCGATTCGACCGCCATGGCTTTGTCGGGGCGCCATGTGGGGAGCATTTTTATTTCAAATCCGCTTTCGCGCGTGCGGATGTGGTGTTCGAGGGAATCCGTGGGGTCGTCGGTCGTGCAGACGACTTGCACGTTGTAGCGGCGCATCATTCCGCGGGCGGAATATCCGGGCTGTGCCAGTTTTTCGTTACATTCGTCGAATATTTCCCTTGCGGTTTTGGGGCTTAGCAGTTTCGTGATGCCGAATGCCGTTTTCAGTTCGAGGTGCGTCCAGTGGTAGAGCGGGTTACGCATGGTATGCGGGACGGTCGCGGCCCATTGTTCAAATTTTTCCCAGTCGGAGGTATCATTGCCCGTACAGTAACGTTCGTCGACGCCGTTCGTCCGCATGGCACGCCATTTGTAGTGGTCGCCGCCGAGCCATATCTCCGTGATGGATTTGAACCGGTGGTCATCGGCAACCATTTTGGGCGCCAGGTGGCAGTGATAGTCAATAATCGGCATCTTAGCCGCGTGATTGTGATACAATTCCTGTGCAGTCTCTGTCTCCAGCAGGAAATTTTCGTCCATAAATGTTTTCATACGTACATA
>JAISYY010000090.1 GCA_031269635.1 Tannerella sp.
CGACCGGCTGAAGTGCGTACGGGGCAATCTTCCGTGAAAAATTTGCCATAACATTTCCCAGATAGCTGCCTCCCAGGATGCCCCTCGTCCCGTTAACCGTATTTATTGACAGTTGAACGGGGGCTGTTCCTTTTGTCGTCAGGTTTTTCTCAAAGCCGGAGGGGATTTCCACGATGGCATCGGCCAGACCGTATTCTATTTTCTTCAATGCGGCGTCGTAGCTATGGGAAACATCCTCAAGGATGAAATAGGACGACGCGTCGATATCGCGCACAAGCTGATTCGAGTATGTGCTACAGTCGGAGTCGACCGCGACTACACGAATATCCTTTATATCCATCGTCGTGATCCACGGCACGACCAGCATCACCATGACCGGGAACATAACAACAATCCGCGGCAGAAACGCATTGCGGAAAAACTGTTTGAACTCCTTTTCCAACAAATATTTCAGTATCATTCCAACCTGTATTTAAATTTTTTAAGGCTTACTCCTGTTAAAAAGACAGCCATTACAAACAGAATTAAAAACTCTTTCATCACATAAGCAACCGACAGCCCTTCAATCATCAGTTTCTTAACTGCGGCAATATACCAGTAAGCGGGAACAATATGGGAAATCCACCGCAAGACCGCCGGCATGCTTTCGACCGGGAATATCATCCCGGAAAGGAATATGACGGGCATCATAAGCAACATGCCGGAACCTAACATCGCGGCTATCTGGGTATTTACCACGGTGGAGATCAGCAGTCCCAGCGACAGCGATACGGCGATGTACAGCAACGACAAGGCGCAAAGACCGATGACGCTCCCCTCTACCGGAACACCGAGCAGGAATATCGAAAGCAGCAGGATGAACAGGAAATTCACACACGACAACGCAAAATACGGAACCATTTTCGATAATATAATGTAAACGGGGCGGACAGGAGAGACAAGTAACACTTCCATCGTCCCGTTTTCCTTCTCCCTGACAATGGAAACAGAGGTCATCATCGCACATATAAGAATCAATATCAGCCCCATAACTCCCGGAACGAAGGTGTATGCGCTTTTCATCTGCGGATTATAAAGCATGCGGACATTGGGCTGTATGCCGCGTGCGGCCGTTTCCGGAAATTTCTCGGCAAAAAAACTTTGGATGATATTGGAAATATACGCCGTCACAGCCGTTGCCGTGTTGGTATCGGTAGCATCCGCGATAAGCTGTATCTGCGATCCTTCGGCGGAAAACAGGTTGTCTTCAAAATGAGGACTGAACGCGATAACAAAGTCGGCGGCATCGCGCTGAAAGGATCTGTCTATTTCATCGGGCGAGGAAAGCATTGTCTTCACACGAAAACATTCGCCGGCATCAATCCGTTCAATAATCTGACGGGTTATTTCATCATGAACCGGAACCAGGATTGCTACATTTATATTCTTAACCTCCGTAGAAATGGCAAATCCAAATAAAACGATCTGGATAACGGGCATCCCAAGAAGGATAAGAATCGTTCGCTTATCACGGAAGATATGAAAAAACTCTTTCTTCACAAATGCGGAAAATACCGCAATCCGCTCGGAAAAGCCGGAAGAGTTCCCTCTTTGTCCCGACTTCCGGTTTCCGGTTTTCGCAGCTGTACTCAAGTCATTCATCGGTCCTCGTCGCTTTTCTTGCAAGTAAATAAAACACTTCATCCATAGAGGATACACCGAAGCCGGACTTCAGGTTCCGGGGCGTATCCATCGCTTCTATTTTTCCGTCGACCATGATGGAGACACGGTTGCAGTATTCCGCTTCGTCCATGTAGTGTGTCGTCACAAACACCGTAATGCCGCGGCTTGCCGCAGCGTATATCAATTCCCAGAACCGGCGGCGTACGGCGGGATCGACGCCTCCGGTAGGTTCGTCCAGGAAAACGATCCCGGGTTCGTGAAATATGGATACGGAAAAAGCCAGCTTTTGTTTCCACCCAAGGGGCAGTGATTTGACGGGCGTATCACGTGCATCCGGGAAACCCAGCTCGTCGAGCAGTGCGTCCGTCCTGCCCGGTATCTCTTTCTCCGGCACACCGTAAATGCCGGCGAAAAGGCGTATATTCTCCCATACCTTCAGGTCTTCATACAGCGAAAAACGCTGGCTCATATAGCCGATACTCCGCTTCACATCTTCCGGCCGCCGGGCTACATCAAAGCCTGCGACTGTGGCGAATCCCGCCGTCGGTTTGCTTAACCCGCAAAGCATCCGCATCGCCGTCGTTTTTCCTGCGCCGTTAGCACCGAGAAAACCGAAGATTTCTCCTTTCGATACCGTGAACGAGATGGCATCCACCGCCGTAAAGCTCCCGAAACGCTTGGTCAGTTCCACGGCTTCTATGACATTTTCCTTATACATATATAACACTGTTTTAGTGATGAAAAATTTTTTAACCCATTGCCGGAAAAGCCGCCGGCATATATTTGCCGGATTGCCGCATATTGTCCGTTCTGCCGGAAAGGAAATATCGGCCATAAAGCACAATGCCGGACAGGGCGCCTGCCTAACGCTTGCGCGTGTGGTATGATAACGAAAGTCTCCACGTTCAACTGTTAAGCGCCATGAAACAATCTTCCACCGTCGGCTTTATCGCACGGACAGCCATATCCGCATATCCTTCTTTTTTCAAGCGGCTTTCCAGCAGGGAGAGGTTGGCCCCCGGCCTTATCGCCAGGTGGTGAACATCCCCGAAGGCATAACAGCTTTTCACTTCCGGCGCACGCCGCAAATCGGATAACAGCCGCGACATGTCGGTAGCCGTTACGGCATACAGCGGTTCGCCGAATTTTTCTACGATACCTGCCGGCGTATCAATCGTGAGGAACGCTCCGTCGCACATCAGGGCAATGCGTTCACAAAGCGTCGCCTCATCCATGTACGGCGTGCTTACAAGCAGGGTGATATCCTGTTCGCGCAGGCGGCAGAGCATTTGCCAGAACTCCTTGCGGCTCACGGGATCTACGCCCGTTGTCGGCTCGTCGAGAAAGAGTACCGATGGCTTGTGTATCAATGCACAACACAGGGCGAGTTTCTGTTTCATCCCGCCGGATAATTTTCCCGCACGGCGTTTTTTAAAAGGCTCTAAGTGCCGGTAAATATCCCTGATCAGCACGTAATTATCTTCTATCGTCACTCCAAAGACGGAGGCGAAAAAGGATAAATTCTCCTCGACGCTCAAATCATGATACAGCGAAAACCGGCCCGGCATGTATCCCACACGCTGCCGGATAGCCTTATAATCCGTCAAAACGTTGAATCCGTCAACATAAGCAGCGCCACCGTCAGCCGTCAGCAGCGTCGCAAGGATACGGAACAGCGTCGTTTTACCCGCCCCGTCAGGGCCGATGATGCCGAACAGTTCCCCTCTTTTCACGTCGAAAGACAAGTCTTTCAATACCGGCGTCCCGCCATAGCTCTTTTTTATATTCCGAACCGAAATTGCCGTCATCTCCAATGAATTATCCCGTTAAAAAACCAGTTCGCCATACATTCCAATCTTTACGTATCCGTCATTTTCAATCGCTACTTTGACGGCATAAACAAGGTTTTCGCGGTCATCTTTTGTCTGGATACTTTTCGGCGTAAATTCGCTCTTTTCCGATATCCAGGATATTACGCCTTTATATTCGCGCCGGTTATCATCGCCGAAATCAGCAAAAACTTTTACCTGCTGTCCGAGTTTCACGTCTTTAAGCTGCGGCAAGGTGAGATAAGCGCGCAGGAAAAGACGCTTTGTATCCGCAACTTTAAACAAAGGTTTGCTCGTGACGGCAAACTCGCCTGCTTCGGTATATTTTGCCAGTACGACGCCTGTAATGGGGGAAGATATTACACATCCCGCCAATTTATCTTCAATCTGTGCAATCTGTATTTCTATTGCCGAACTTTGTGCGTCTATGCTTGATACATTATTCCGCAATGATGACTGCAAAGCCTCAAGCTGATTGCCGAGCACTGCGATAGCCGACGTTATATCATCCAATTGTTTTTGGGTCGCCGCATCCGCCCGAAGCAGGTTTTCCACTCGTACACGCTCCGTTTTTTGTTTTGCAATCTGCTCCTTGAGCGCCGCAATCTGTTTGCCGATATCGGGTCGATTGCTCCTGACGGACGAAACGTTTTTCAGGAGCTGCATTTTTGTCAGATACAGCTGAACGGTATCAATAATTCCGATCCTGTCGCCGGCAGTGATTTCCCGGCCTTCGCTTATATCAAATGAGAGTATTCTCCCGGAAGATTCGCTCGAAACGGTAATTTCCGTCGCCTCGAAAGTTCCCGTAGCATCAAAGTAATGCTGTTTTTTTCCGCATGAAGAAAAAATTATACCGGAACAGCACACGAGTATCCATAATATCCTGTTTTGCCGGCGGGTATGCCCCGCTTTACCTCTTTTTGTTTTCATATCATTCATAATTAATCATTTGTCGTATATTTCAACTCATAAATATTTTTCAGCCACTCAAACTCATGCAGCGATTTACCGAGCATGGCCTGACTTTCTGCGGTTATATCACGAAGCAATTCATTAACGGTGATTGTTCCATTGGAAAATTTTGCTTCCGACGCCTTTCTAATAGCAGTCCGCAGTTTTATTATTTCCAGATCGTCGGCCATTATTTTCTGCATTTTCTCAATCGCATGTTGTTGTTGAATCTGTTGCAGGCTGTTGTTAAAAAGGAATATTTCCCGCTGATTATCAATCTGCTGTTGAGCAATCGACAATTTCTGCAGATCTCCCTTTTTCGTATAGAAAGCGCCAAAATTCCACTGCAACCGCAATCCGGCAATATAATTCCAGCTCCATTTATTTTCGGTCATATCCTTGAACAGGTTAAGGCCGGGATTTCCATAAAACCCTTGAGCAAAAACGCCCAGACGGGGCAACGTGGATGCTTTTATCATCCGCTTCTGCGCGTCAAACCGTGCAGCCTGAGCCTCGAAAAGCTGCAGTTCGGGGCGGCTGTTCTCTCCGCCTTGCACCCCGCTGCCGGCAACGGACAGGGTATTTAATACAGCCGGTTTCTCAAAGGTATCCGTATCACCGATCACCTTGCCGATCATCACGGAAAGCATCCGGCGGTATGCTTCAGCTGAACTTTCGATATTGACCCGCTGTTGCGAAACGGAGAGCTGCTCCGCTTTTATCACATTCAGATCGCCCGGCAAAGCAACTCCGTTTTTAACACATGCGTCCACTGTTTGATAGTTACTTTGCAAAAGTTCCCGGAGGAGATCGTTCTGTCGCAATTGTTCATTAAGAATCAATATCCCGAAATACAACCGGTTTATTCGTTCACGCAAGGTGTATAACTCGGTTTCCACAGCCCGTGTGGAAACATGTCCTTCCTCTATCGAAATATCCTTTTGAGCGCGTGTCAGTCCTCCGTCCCATACCGTTTGATTCACTTCCAAAGCCACTTTATACTGGTCTTTGTTCAATCCCTTCATATCAATACCCAACTGTTTATACATATCGGTCATCTGTTCGGGAAAGGCCGCTACATCACTTTGGTAAGTGGCTTGTATGGCCAGCGACACCTGGGGCAGATACGCCTTAGCCGCATTTGCAAAGGAATATTCCGTACTTTTATTAATCAATCCGTATCGTTTTATCAACGGATAATTTTCGCGTGCAAGCGTCTGACATTCATCAAGCGTATGCTGCGCCCGCAAATACAGGCAGCCTGCCGCAAAAACCGTTATCCAAATCAGGCGTTTCATCGTTTCAACCTCCTCATAATGATTTCCACATTTTCTTTTTTACGCGCCTCAAGAAAGGCTTCTTCGCTACCATAAGGCTCAACGGCAAAAGTCCGCAGAAAGGGTAACACCGCAAATACAAACACATTCATCGAAGCCATATCAATCAGCAACGTGAGCGGATCTACCGGATGAATGGTTCCCTGCGCAACCTCCCGCTCTATCCCTTCGGAAAGTTTCGCCAGCACATGTCCTGCAATATTTTTGATTTTATCCTCAACCAAAGCCAATCGCATCGGTTTGCTTATCAACTCGTTAACAACAAAACGGGGCAATGTCGGATTTGCCCTTAAAAAATCAAAATGCGCTTCAATCCCGTTCCGTATCTTCTCACAAAAAGGCAGATCCGGCCTGTCGAACGCACTAAACAGGGATTCTTCAAGAAGCCTTGTCTTTTTCTCAAATATCATATCAAAAAGATTCTCCTTCGTACGGTAATAATAATGCAACATGGCATGTGTAACGCCTGCAAGCGATGCGATGTTAGTCGTCTTGGCCGCCTCGAACCCTTTCTCCATAAATTCATGTTCCGCAGCTTCCAAAATCGCCTGCTCCTTACTCTTTTCCTTAAATTTTGCATTGCCCGTTTCAGGATTTGCAGGCATTTTATCTTTCTCTTTCTTTGTCATAATATTTTGTTTTTTTGTTCTGATCCATGTACCTAAAAATTATACAATCGCAAAATCCGCATAAATTCATTCATAAACACACAAATGCATTAACAATATTATCTAACATTTTTATTTAACAATATTGTTAATGACGCAAAGAAATATATTTTATTTTAAACGGACAAAGAAAAGTCGCATTTTTAAGATTT
>JAISYY010000191.1 GCA_031269635.1 Tannerella sp.
TGGATAAAAAATACGTGTCGATGAGCGAATACGAAGCCGTTCCGGGACGTACGGATATTTTCCTGCAACGTAACCCGAATCCGGTATATTCGCAGGCGCGTTACGAATGGATTCTGGAACTGAAATACTGCAAAGTGTCGGACACGGAAACGGAGATCGACGCCAAACGCGAAGAGGCGCTCACGCAAATAGACAAATACATCCACGCTTACCGGATAAAAGACCGTCCCGGCCTGAAAGCCGCTGTGATCATCTTCACCGGCAAAGACAAATTCGAAATAACCGAAGTTTTATAATTATCATCAAAATTGCCGACGACTCTTTAGTACGGATTTATCCGCCGATTGGAACCAGGAATACAAAAGACCGTACGCTCACCTTTCGCGTAGACAACAGTTTGTGCGACAATGCCCTGTTCAAGTCGTCAGGAGAGCCTTTGAAGCTGTTGCCCGACAATTATTACACGTTGTCGTCCGGCGACCGGATTGTAATCCGGTCCGGAAACGTGAACGGCGGCGTGGAAGTGCATTTGACGGACGCCTTTTTCAACGACCCGGAAGCCGTCGGACTGACGTATGTCCTCCCGCTCAGGCTTACGGGAACCTCTGACCTGGACAGTATTTTGCGCGGAAGTTCTCTATTGTCGAATCCCGATCCGAGGGCAAGCAGCGACTGGTCGATCGTTCCGAAAGATTTTACGATCGCTGCCGTCAAGTTCAGAAATGCTTACGACGGAACGTTCCTGCACAGGGGACAGACCGTCGCCTCGGGAGCTGGACAGTCGGAATGTTAAAAAAAATCCAACCAACCGGAGGCCGGCTGATCGGAATATTAAAAAAAATTCGTCTGTCCGGAAGCCGGCCGGTCGGAATTTAAATTAAATTTTTAGTAGCCGGGAGCCGGACAGACACAATAAAAGTCCTGTTCCGGACGTTTATAAACCAGTTGAACATAAAAGAGATAATCAATTGATGAAAACACAGTATTAACAATTAAATTTAAAAAAAATGGAAATTGAATTAAGAAAACCGGAGGTGTACAATTACAGTAACGCCGACCATGTAGAATTTCACAAACAGTCGTACCCAATTTGTGAAAAGTATGCCGAAGTGATAAATGCTCCGGATTTGCTTGCCGTCTACAACGGCGAGATTATACAGGAAGAAACCATCTACAAGTGGATTCGCAAGAGTGATTTTACGGAAAAGAAGGCCGTTACCGACCATGCCCGCGACGAGACTTACAATGGTATCATGCGCATCCTGCGTACCGGTCTGAAAAGCCCGTCGAGACGCGAGAGGGCGCTTCACGTCTACAACCTGCTCGACAACTACGGCAACTTGGCGCACGCCGACTACGACGCCGAAACGGCTGCTATCGACAGCGTCATCACCCGCTTGTACAGCGACGACTACCAGCCCGACGTCGCCGAACTCGGCCTTCAGTCCTGGGTCGCCGAACTCAAGGAGCACAACGACCGCTTCAAGACCTACGTCGCCGACACGACGAAAGAACAACTCGACAAGCCCGGCCTCAGCCCCAAAGATGCCCGCCGCCGGACCGACGAAGCGCTGCGCCGGATTACCGCCCGCGTCACCTCGCTCATAAATCTGAACGGACCGGCTGCTTATACCGGTTTCGTCGAAGAGTTCAACGTCTTGGTAAACCATTACAACACGCTTGTGCACGAACATTACGGACGCCTGCACGCACGTACCGACATCACTGCGGCCGACATCACCCCCATCCCCGTGCAGCCCTTCACCGGTGCACCCGTCTATGTCATTCCCGTCCTCACCCTGCATCGGGTCAGCCCGGACGGCGCCGTGACCACCGTCGTGCTTGTCTTTAGTCAGGATTACACCGTCGCCTACCGCAACAATGTCGGCCCCGGCACCGCTACCCTTATCATCAAGGGCATCGGGCGCTACGCCGGCGAGATTGTCACCACATTCAACATCAAGAAAATAGAGAATTGAGAATAGTAAAATAAGTTTACAATAAAATCAGATATACTATGAACGGAAAAATTTTATTTTTTGTATTTGTACTGTCTTTTATGCAGATACAATCTTATTCGCAAACATTTAAAATAGAGCGAATCGAACCTCATCCGCGCCTGTTCTTGAAAGCAGGCGAAGAACAGCGAATCAAGCAACAAATTTCGGAAAATGATTACCTGAAACAGGTACATAACGCCATCATTGCGAAATGTGATGAACTGCTTACCGTGCCTACGGTATCGCGTATATTGACAGGTCGCAGGTCGAATGCAGGGTCGGTGTTAGACAGGATATCCTGCCTGTCGTATGCCTACCGGATGACCGGCAATGATTCGTATAAAAACAGGGCGATTCAGGAAATGCTGGCACATGCTGCCTTTTCGGACTGGAATCCGAGTCATTTTCTGGATGTCGCAATGGCGACTGCATCGCTGTCCATTGGCTACGACTGGCTTTATCCGGTGATGAACGAGCAACAAAAAAGCATCATACGAAAAGCAATTGTGGAAAAAGGGATTCGGGACAGCGATAAATATTTCGGCTTTCATAAATCCAATAATAATTGGGGACAGGTATGTAACGGTGGCATGGTTTTGGGTGCTTTGGCCGTTTATGAAGACGAAAAAGAACTGGCGGAAAAGATTATCCGGCGTGGAGTGGAAACGATTCGCCGGCCCTTGAAAGCCTATGAACCGGATGGCGCTTACCCCGAAGGCGGCGGATACTGGGGCTACGGAACGGGCTACAATGTGATGATGAATGCGGCGCTGGAGAGCGCCCTCGGTTCGGACTTCGGTTTGTCGGACAGTCCGGGCTTTAAGGAATCGGCCCGGTTTGTTCAATACTCAACCGGCACAAGCGGCAAGCTATTTAACTTTTACGACAATGGCGAAGGGGCGTACAGCGACATACCCATCCTGTACTGGTTTGCAAAAAAATATAATGACCCCGGTTTGCTGTACCTCGCTCAATCGTCTGTTAAATTACAGGGCCGTTTTAACTCCGATCCTATGACATTGATATACGGTTCGCAGGTGGATTTCAGCGAAATAATGCCTCCTTCGGAAAAAATGTGGGTGGGGCATGGCGAAACGCCGGTGATTCTTATCCGGACAAGCTGGAAAGACAGAGAAGGTCTGTATGTGGGCGTCAAAGGAGGAACGCCGTCTACCAGTCATGGACACTTGGATGCCGGGACTTTCGTTTTTGACGCATTGGGCGAACGCTGGGCGATGGATTTGGGCGCACAGGATTATCATACGCTGGAATCTGCCGGGGTTGATTTGTGGAACATGGGGCAGAACAGCCAGCGTTGGAACATATTCCGTTATTCCAACAAAGAGCACAGTACGCTTACCATCAACAATAAGCATCAATTAGTAAAGGGCAAAGCACCCATCACGGAAGTGTATAATTCCGGCAAGCGAATGGGCGGCCGGATAGACTTGTCAAGTCTTTATTCGGAAGACGTTTCAAAAGTAACGCGCGATGTGGAGCTGCTCAACGAGCAATATCTGCAAGTAACGGATAACATTACCGCTTCCGGTAATGCCGCGCAGGTGACATGGATGCTGGTAACCCCGGCAGAAGTTCAAAAAACGGGTAAAAACGAAATACGGTTGACCCAAAACGGTAAAACGGTCGTTTTATTCGTAAAATCGCCGAAAAAGTTTGATCTATCATTTGTTCCGGCCGTTCCCGAAAGCGGACAGTATGGCGAACCGAATCCCGGCGTTACGTTTATCCGGCTGTCCTGTCAGGTAGATGCAAAAAGCCGCGCCCAAATTCAGGTGCAGTTAAAACCGATATTTTGATATTATAACATGAAATTGGTATTATAACATGAAACGTCCATACATTAAAATTAGATTTATAAGAATACGCTGCATATTGATATGCCTTTTGACGGGATATGGCGTCATATTGCCCCCAATCGGATTATGTGCAAGTCAGGAAGTCCGCGCCGGCGACAGCCGGACACTGCTGTCGCGGCTGAACCTTGATTTTCCCGGACTGGAACGGGTGAAGGCAGCGGCCGGCGAACCTGAAATCGCGATGAAAGAACTGTTGACCTATTTCCGGAAAGGCGGTTCGGGAAAACATCCTCTGGATAAAAATACGAAAAGCAGTCTGTTGGGAAAATGCGCTACCGAAAAAGACCTGGAAGTAGCCGACAATGCCCTGAAACATATTTTCACGGGACAGCCCGCTTATCCCCCTCATTTTTGCGGCGAAGACATAGACTGGTCGACAAGTCCCGTGCCGGACAACGAATGGGTATGGCAACTGAACAGGATGGGATTCTGGTACGCTATGGGTAAAGCATACTGGCATACGGGCGATGAAAAATACGCCAAAGCCTGGGCGGAACAGTTGACGGACTGGGTACGGAAAAATCCCAACGACAAAGAACATCATTACGCATGGCGTTCTATTGAGGCCGGGATACGGGGACGTGGATGGATGGAACTGTTCCGGCGTTTCGTCGATTCGCCATCGTTTACGCCGGAAGTCCTGACCGCTTTCCTGAACAGTTGTTACGACCATGCTTCGTACCTGATGACCAAGTACACAACCCACAGTAACTGGGGATTGATGGAAGCCGAAGGAATGGCGTTTATTGCGATTGTTTTTCCGCAATTCAGAGACGCCGAAACATGGAGAACCGAAGCAATCAGACGGTTGAACGCCGAAACGGCGGTGCAGGTTTATCCCGACGGGATGCAGCATGAACTCTCATTGAGCTATCATACGGGATGTATTTCGTGGTTTCTGCATACATACGAACTGGCGCAACTGAATGGAATAAAGGATGCTTTTCCTGTTGAATATCTTCAAACTGTTGAAAAAATGTGTGAAGCAGTTATGAAAATCACTCTTCCGGACGGTACTCATGCTCCGTTCGGCGACGACTGGCAGGGGACGCCCGGTCAACATAAGCGTAATTTCCTCGAATGGGCGGAATTATTCGGACGGGAGGATTTCCTCTATCTGGCTACCGATGGTGAAAAAGGCATTCCGCCTGCTCAAACGGCTTTCGCATTGCATGAAAGCGGAATTTATTCCATACGAAGCGGGTGGAATAAAGATGCGATATGTCTGGTTCTGAAATGCGGACCCGATGGCGGATGGCATTCTCAACCCGATAACGGCACATTCGACTTGTATGCCGGCGGACGTAACCTGATGCCCGACGGCGGATGCTACATCTATCACGGCGATCCGGAAAACAGAGCCTGGTTCCGGCAGACAAAAGTGCATAAAACGCTTACCCTGAATGACCGAAATTCGCAATACGCCCCGAAACTGCTTCTCTGGTCGCCCGGCGAGCGAGAGGACATGCTGGTGGTCGAAAACGACAGCTATGAAAACCTGACGCACCGGCGAGCCGTCTTCTTTATCGACAAAAAATACTTTGTGATTGTAGATGAGGCTATCGGCGCGGCGACAGGACAAACAGG
>JAISYY010000207.1 GCA_031269635.1 Tannerella sp.
AAATAGCGTAAAATAATTTCCGCTTTCAATATCCCTGCGTACGCTGTCGGCGTTGTAATCAGGACCAAACTCGTCAATGCTCTCTTTTATCTGCATACGGAGGTTGTCTCTCCATTCGAGCCTCTCTGCCTGGCGTTCTTCTTTTGAACGTTTCCCGTCAATTTCTTGTGCTGATAGGGACAAACACATGAAAATAAAGAAAAATAAACAGATTAATTTTGACATATATCCTTATAATTAAAAAACCACAGGCAAAGGTATTAAAATAAACTGACATAATCAGTAATTAATATTTTGAAATAAAAGTTTTTCCGGTATTAAAAGTTTATCCGTGATGTTTGCGCAGTTCAATCCTGAATGTGCTGCCTTTGCCTGTCTCGGAGTTCTTTACATAAATTTTTCCGCCGGGATATGATTCGATGATCCGTTTCACGAGCGAAAGTCCTAATCCCCAACCCCTTGCTTTTGTCGTGTATCCGGGAATGAATATGGTTTTAAATCGTGATTTGGGGATGCCTTTGCCCGTATCCGAAACGTCGATGTAAACTTTTTTGGTGTTGTTTTCGACGTGATAGGTGATCTTGCCCTGTCCTTCCATGGCATCAACCGCATTTTTAGTAAGGTTTTCTGTTACCCACGAGAAGAGCGATTCGTTTATCAATACGAGCGCAGGCTCATCGGACGGTTCTATGTCGATTTTTACTTTTGATGATACGCGCGTACTCATATATTCGTATGAGGATTTTATCAAATCATTGATATTCAACGGCAGCAAGTCGGGATTAGAACCTATCTTTGAAAATCTGTCCGCAATCGTCTCCAGCCTTTTGACGTCTTTTTCCATTTCTTTGAGATATATACCGTCGACGTCTTTTATTTTCAGGTATTCGACCCATGCGATCAGCGAGGATATGGGTGTGCCCAATTGATGTGCCGTCTCTTTCGACAATCCTACCCATACTTTGTTTTGTTCCGCTTTTTTTACGCTTATCAGCGCGAAAAATGACAGCATAATAAACGCAAATACGACGGATAGCTGGATATATGGGAACATCAGCAGTCTTTTCAGAAAGACGGAATCATCATAATATAAATATTGACTTTCCTTTTCGTCTATCTTTATTACAATAGGCGGATTTTTCGTTTTAAATTTTTTCAGGAAAGTGTCTGCGTCTTTTTCCGGAATATCTATGTTTTTGTATGAACTTACGGAATCATTTTCGTCGCATAATATAGTCGGGATAGACGTGTTGCTGTTGATAATTTTCAGGATAAGATTCATCAGCGTAGATTCCGTTTCCTTGTGTTTTTTCTCAAGCGCTTCATAACTTAATAGAATTTCATCGTCGAGGTTATTGAGTGTGTCGGGCGCCGTAAGAATATTCATGGCTTCCGCCCACACTTCGGCTTTGATACGTTCTTCTGTTGCTAATTTTTTACTTAACGAATTGGAAAAAACAACCGTTGCAATAACAATGAGTACTGCAATCATGATAAAGATATAAGCCCACCGTTGTCTGGAATCGTAGATACTTCTGCTCATAAAAATAATGTTTACGGAACAAGAACGTGGAAAACGACGATATATTGTATGCGGAGTTTGAAATGTTTCATCTTTTGACGGACGAAAAAAGTCCGGTAAAGGAGTAAAAGAAAAGGAAGTGACCCCGGTGCGATTCAAACGCACGACTTTCAGAACCGGAATCTGACGCTCTATTCACTAAGCTACGGGGCCAAAAACGCCGCAAAGATATATATAATCCATCACTCAACCAAATTTTATTTATGGTAGAGTGCGCTGACGTATCTAAATTTTAAGAAGTTTGCAGAGATATCTGTTATCCCATTCTGTTTTTAATCGTTTTCCCCTTACCCTTACTTTAGTGGTTTTCTTGTTTTTAAGCAGGTTTAAAGCGATGTGGTTGAGGATGGAATAATTTTGAGCGGCAAAGCCGCTTCTTTTCCGGATGTTGTCTTCATCAAAGGCCACATCAGGCACCCAGTGAAGTGAATTTTCTATCGACCGGTGAAAACGGACAGCATCGTTGATCAACTTTGCGTCCGGCCCGAGAGAGGTGATGTACAGGCGGGTGTCTTTTTCTTCCCCATCTTGCTCGTATCCGTGTTGCTCATAAAGGTATTGTCTTGATGTCCTATCGCCTTGTCTTCTATGCTCATGCGTTCGCCAATATTCCCAGGCTTACATACGTATACAGGTTCTTCTTCCAATACCTCTCCCGTATCTTCGATTGCTTTTCCCGGCCACTTGGCGATAGATTTATCACACTGGTAATCACTCAAATGATTACGATGCCAATGGCATAACGTCCCGGGCAGTATATCCCACATCCGGGCTACTACGGAGATATTAACCGGAAAAGATTCTATCTTCTTCTTTTCCTCTTGATTACTTTGCTTGTAGCTGTGACGGTAAAGCCGCAAGCAGTTAGGGTTCGGACAAATCTGTGACTCGGCATCTCTAACGGGTCACAGTAACTATATAGAACTACTTCCGTATAACATTGCAATGCTACCGGAATCCGGCCTTCTTTCCCGCGCATCTCTATCACCCGGCGGTTCTTGCTTTCCCGGGCATCATAAATTTCGAAATCTTTCAATAGATGCTCCGGTACCAGCCTTCCGACTCACGGTTGCATATAACTGCTCCGACGGTGGTGCTTCTTTACGTTTTCTTCCAGGATCTATAACGTTTTTCGTATTCCAATGGTTTGACTTTTTTTCATAGCACCGGAAAAAAAATCTTAGCCTCATTTTTACCCGGATTTGATAAAACGCAACAGCGCTTCAATCTTTTCCTTCCAACCCTCAAAACGAATACTTCAACCGCACAAATCCCAGCCATATACTCATGTTGCCGGAGGCGCTGCTTTTGGCTGATGCGAAATATTGTGCGATAAACGAAAAATCAAGGTTTTCGATAACGGAATAATCTGCCGACAAGCCGGCATAGCAGGATTTCGCGTCCACGAAATACATCCCCGACAGCGCGGCGTT
>JAISYY010000353.1 GCA_031269635.1 Tannerella sp.
ATGAATTAATATAGTTTTAAGGATTGACTATGTAGTCTGTTCTTTGGGTGGCATTGTGCCGGTTATTCGTCGTTTCGCGCCATTAAGGTAACTGGCCGGGTGTCCGGTGCATAAAAAAGCAGGGGCTATGCCGCAATGACATAGCCCCTGTCGAATGGTTTTTAATCTTTAAATTATTTATTGCCGGGATGAGCGCCTTCTGTCCGGCGTTTATCCCAAAACATCGGGGAATAATAGTTGTTCGTCCCGCTTTCCAGGCGGCCTACGGCTTCTTTAAAACTGGCGCCGTTCAATGTGCTCTCGTTCGTCGGGTATTTAACGCGGGCAATAATAATGCCTTTTGTGTCGGACAGGGGATCGAACACAATATCCGTACCCCGGCCTATGGACGTATTATTCGGGTCATTAGCGGCTACACAGATCTCACCCGGACTGATGAGCTGGACAGGATATCCTGTACGCCGGATTTCAGTCCAGGCTTCCGTACCGTTCATGTACAGGTCGATGTATTTCTGTACGGCAACAGCTTCCGCATCGACGTTAGCCGAAACGGATGCGATGTATTCACCGAGTTCACCTTCATCGACGCTGACGCCTGCGACATCAGACCAGTATCTGACCGAAGCTTCGACGCCGTCCACATATTCATCGGCCGAAAAGCCGTTATACTCGCTGATTATAAACCGGACTTCCGCGTATGTCATCAGCGGCACGGCAAAATCGGGCTGGAGCATTGCGATACGGTTTGTTCTTATGTCCGGGGCAGCGTTCCGGAATCCTGCGGTCATCGTATTACTCGGAATGCCGTAAGGTATCCCGATATATTTTCCGTTGCGCGGTGTCGTGTAAAGCGGAAGACGCGGGTCAACCACATTTTCCCAGGGATGCGTCTTATTGTTAAGCGTATCCCGCTGTCCTTTCAGGATGTCGATAAAAGGCCGGGTCAGCGTAAAGTCATTACGGCCCTGGATAAAGGCGCCTTCATAAAAATAGCTGTATTCGGGAGCCGTACCGTAATGATACGCCGCCACGTCGCCGTTACTGTCAAAAACGCCGCTTGCCAGGGCTTCCGCGATGTAGGTTTTCCACTTTGAGCCTGCCACTTTCGACGTATGTATGGCCAGGCGGCATTTTAACGAGTTGGCGAATTTTTTCCACAGCGAGGCATCCCCCCCGTAGATCATGTCACCACCGGTAAAAGCCACGTCATCCTCATCAAACAGATTGGCCGCTGCCGTCAATTCCTTAATCATTTCTTCATAAAGAGTTGCCTGATCGTCATACTTAGGATAATAAATATTTTCGGTCAATTTCCCGGCTTCGGAATAAGGTATGCTTCCCCACGTATCCGTCATGACGCTCAACAGCCAAACTTTCAGTGTTTTGGCGGCGGCTATCTGATTCGCATTGGCCCCGTACAGCGATGCCATGGTGGCCGTTTCGGGGTTGGTATTGATTTCTATCACCTTGTCCAGATTGGCCAGCAACGTGTAGAACTGATTGAAATAAGAGTTATTCACGCTTTCGCGAATCTGGTAGCGGTCTTCTTCGGTATAGTTCCTTTGCGCCCAGTATTGAGCATATAGCAGGCACTGGCGTCCGCTGAACCAGTTGTCATAGACATAATCCATCATTTTCTTTTGTGTTCCGCTGAAAAGCATGTTCGACGGAACATCTGCCGGATTATTCGGATCTGTATTCACGCTTTCCATGTTTACACATGAGAAAAAAGCGACTATTGATACAGATAATAAAAGATATTTATATATTTTTGTTTTCATAATTCTATCTTCCTCCTTTTAGTTAAAATTTTAAACCGATATTAAAACCGAATGAAGCTATCGAAGGCAGTGCACCGCCTTCAATACCCTGAATATTGCCTGAACTGGTAACGAAAGATTCCGGGTCGAAATGTTTAACGTCAGGTCCCCAGACAGCCAGGTTGCGCCCGTAAGCCGACAGGCGGAGTGATTGGACAAACCTGTTCTTGCCGAGAGGCAGTGTGTATCCGATGTTTATTTCACGAAGTTTCAGGTAATCCGTTTTAAACACGCTCTGAGCGGCAGGGCCGGAATATAAACTTTCGCCGTAAGTCATAGCATCAACAAGGATATCATTCTTCTCCCCGCTTTCCTTTACGCCTTCAAGAACGACCCCTTCTTCGCGGACATTATTGGCGGCTGTTTCTTCCAGCATGCCTGAATACATGCCCCACATATAGGATGTCGAGAAATAATGACCGCCCCTGGAGAAATCAAGCAGAACGCTCAGATCCAGACCTCTATACCTGAACGTGTTGCTCCAGCCTCCCGTAAAATCAGGGAATACATTCCCGATCTTCACGTTACCGGAGGTGAACTGGTAAAGTCCGTCATCGTCAACCAGCTTATTCCCCTTATCGTCATATATATAATCGGTACCCATAATAACGCCATAGGCTTCCCCTTTTACAGCGCCTATCTCAACCTTGAACGGAGCGTTTACCAGGCGGTAGTAGTCCGTGTCGTCAATAAGTTCCTTCACCTTATTCTTATTGGACGCCAGCGTAAGCGTCGAGTTCCATTCAAAATCTTTCGTCTTTACCGGTATGCCATGCAGCAGGAATTCGTATCCGTTATTTGTAATCAAACCGGAATTAATCACACGGTATAAATAACCGGTACTGCCCGATACCGACAGGGGGATGATCTGATCCTTTGTTTCGGCGGTATACCAGGTAGCTTCAAATCTCAAACGGCTGTCCAGGAGGCTCAGTTCCAGTCCGGCTTCGATGGAGCGGGTGCTTTCCGGTTTCAGCGATGAATTTTTAAGCGTCGTGCTCAGGATATATCCCGGCGTATTTGCCGATGCGTCAATATTCGTATACTGCGTATAGGTATCGATCACCTGGTAAGGATCCGTATCGTTACCTACCAGCGCATATCCCAGGCGAAGTTTCCCGAAAGACAGCCACTTTAAGTCGGGCAATATTTCAGAGAAGACCAGACTGCCCGTTACGGCAGGATAAATGTATGAGTTGTTGCCCTTGGGCAGGGTCGACGACCAGTCGTTTCTGAGGGAGCCATCCAGGTAAACAAGATTTCTCCACCCTGCGGTGACATTACCGAAAATTGAGTTGATCGCCTTCTTGCGCAACAGGTTTTCCGACGAAGCCGATGAGATGGAGTTTTTCAGGTTGTAAAATTCGGGAATCGCCAACCCTCCCACCGTTTCGCCAAAAACATATTCATATCTCCTGTTCATCAAGTTTCCACCGGCGTTGGCGGTAAGGCTAAATTCATCGACCAGCGTGTTAAACATCAACAGAAATTCATTGTTTAATTCGTATTGCTGGCGCGAAATTTCCTTGTACCGCGAGTTTTCCTGCGAATAAACGGCGTTACGTTCAAACTGTTTGTCTACCCAGAAATCATAATTGGATTTGTACTGAAATTTCAGTTCGGGTATGATCTGATAACTGAATCCCACATTTCCATAAATGCGGTTACGCGAGTCGTTTTCATAATTCATATAACGGCTCCAGTAGGGATTGTTGCTGTACGCCGGCGTCGGGTCGTCCCAGGCCGAACGGTTCCATGTAGCCTGCGAGCCATCCGGCATGATGTACAGGTCTTTGGACTGTTTCATGTCCAGTTCGCGATGTCCCCACTGTACGAATTTCACCAGTGCGTTATTATCGCCGTAACCGATTTCGCTGCGTCCTTTGGCACGCGAATTGAAATAAGTCACGTTTGTGAATATTTCCAGTTTTTTATCCGCACTTTTTACCGCCCCGGCCAGGTTAAACGAATTTTTCATCAACGAGCTGTTCGGGATATACCCTTCCAGCGAACTGTTGGTATATGAAACGCGCAAATTTGAAAATTCCGACGCATTCGTTATCGAAATATTATTTGTGAATGACACGCCCGTTTCAAAAAAATCCCTTACGTCATATTTCGGCGCCGACCAGGGGGAGGTTGTCGGGTCGCCTTTTTTCCCGTTAGCTTCCCACTTGGCGATGTCGTACCACGACAGTACCGGCGTTCCGTCCAGTATCGGCCCCCAACTTTCGTCCGTCGCATAATCGGGATAGTTGTATGTTTTGCCGTTTATTACAACTTCCTCGAACGTATCGCCATAACCACCTCCGTAAAGACGCTGGAGTTTCGGTATTTTATTCACTACTTCAAATCCTATCCCGGAATTGAACGTGACGCCATACCCCTCTCCACCCCGGCCTTTTTTGGTGGTTATCATAATAACGCCATTCGTAGCACGCGATCCGTAAAGAGCCGAAGCATTCGGGCCTTTCAATACGGACAAGCTTTCAATGTCATCAGGATTGATATCCTGAATCAGGTTCCCATAGTCGTATCCGCCGGCGCCACGCTGAGTATCCGTACTGTTATAATCCGTTCCTTCAATCGGAACGCCATCAATGATGAACAGGGGCTGGTTGTTGCCGGAAATAGAGCTGTTACCGCGGATAAGTATTTTTGACGAACCTCCTATATTTCCATTACTGCTTGCAATCTGCAGGCCGGATATTTTACCCTGTAATGCAGTAATAGGATTATTCAATCCGCCACGAGCCGCTGTAAGCTCATCCCCGCTAACTTCCGTGACACTATATCCCAACGCTTTTTTCTCGCGGGATATACCAAGAGCGGTTATGACAACTTCATCCAGTGATATGGATGATTGCATTATTACGACAATATGCCCGTCTGTAATATTAACATCCTGCGATTTAATACCAACGTATGAGACTTGCAATGTTTTTGCGGAAACAGGAACTTCAAAGTTGAAATTACCCTCAAAATCCGTTACCGTCCCGATTGCCGTATTTCCCTTAACAACTACGGAAGCGCCAATAATAGGCTCCCGGTCTTCTTCGGAGATTACCGTACCTCGCACCGTCTTCGTTTGAGCTACCGCTAACCCAATACCTGCTAACAGGTAAATCAGAAAAAATGTAAACTTTCTCATAGACTTTCTTTTGTTTGTTAAACCTAAATTTTAAAACACTCTTTTTTGCTATTAATTGAACTAATATAAAACAGGGAAGGAATCTTATGCTTAAAGAAATAATCCCGGAAGGAAAAAGCACAAGATTTTTGTCCGGAACTGTAACAAAACGTAATGCCCCGGATAAAAAAATCAATTTGGAAATTGTTTTTACATGTACATAAATACAAATATATACGCCTGCTTCTCTCTCTCTCTCTCTCTCTCTCTAATAAATATTCGGAACTAACCAACATAATTGCGTTAATTAATTCAAAATGGGGCGAATATTTTTTTTCTACAGAGAACATACCTGTTTTTTTTTAATGTACTGTAAATATACTTTCTTTAATAAAAGAACAACAAAGATATTAAATACTCTATTAAAAAAAAAGAAAATCCTGATATTTAACAATAAAAGGCTCCAATTTATTTCTTTTTAAAAACATTCCGGCCGGTTCGGGAAGTTTTCAACCGGCAATGCGAAATATTTTTGGCGGATTTCCGTCAGAAACGCACATTCAACAGATAACCGGCGGACGATGTGATACAATCATTCGGATTCCCGGGACGGTCGTTCAGTCCCCGCCGCGGATGAGTGGAAAGGAGAGCGAGGCGTAGCGGGAGACGTAGCGGAAGCGGAAGCGGAGGGGAAGCCACGGATGCACGAATGAACGGTTTTATTCGTGTGTTCGCGGTTTTTTAAATATATCTCAAAGAATGTACCCCGTAAAAAATCAGATGCGTTTGTCCCGGTTGTCAAATGCGTTCTTTTGCTGTTTTTGATAAAACAATGTATCTTTGCAAAATAATTTCAAATAAAAACAAAATGGGAATATTCGGATTTTTCAACAGGGAAAAGAAAGAAACACTGGACAAAGGGCTTTCCAAAACCCGGGAAAACGTCTTCTCCAGGATAACACATTCCATTATCGGGAAGAGCAAGGTCGATGATGCGGTTCTGGACGAACTGGAAGAAGTATTGATCATGTCTGACGTAGGAGTGGAAACGACGCTGAAGATTATCAAACGCATCGAGCGACGCGCCGCGGCCGACAAATACGTTACGACAAACGAACTGACGACGCTGCTTCGTGAAGAGATCGCCGCACTGCTGATGGAAAACAATACGCAGGATGCGGAAAGTTTTACCATTTCAAACAATGCCGGGCCTTATGTCATAATGGTTGCCGGAGTCAATGGAGTGGGGAAAACGACGACTATCGGCAAACTTGCTTATCAGTTTAAGAAGAACGGTTTCAGCGTCTGTCTCGGCGCTGCCGATACGTTCCGGGCTGCGGCGGTGGAACAGTTGGTTATATGGGGCGAGCGCGTCGGCGTGCCTGTGGTGAAACAGAAAATGGGATCTGACCCGGCGTCCGTAGCGTTCGATACATTAAACTCGGCCAAGGCGAATAACGTGGATGTTGTTATCATTGACACCGCAGGACGGCTCCACAATAAGGTAAACCTGATGAACGAACTGACCAAGATAAAAAATGTGATGAAGAAGGTTATACCCGATGCTCCGCATGAAGTATTGCTCGTGCTCGACGGATCGACCGGGCAAAACGCTTTTGAACAGGCAAAACAGTTTACCGCAGCTACGGAAGTGAACGCCCTGGCTATCACAAAACTCGACGGTACGGCGAAAGGGGGCGTCGTGATCGGCATATCCGACCAGTTCCATATTCCCGTTAAATACATCGGACTGGGCGAAGGCGTGGAGGACTTGCAGGTTTTCAGGCGTACGGAATTTGTTAACTCTTTATTTGGTGAATGATTTTTTTTGACCGGAATGAGGAAAAATAAAGTTGATATCATTACGCTCGGCTGTTCAAAAAATCTTGTCGACTCGGAACAGTTGATGTGCCAGTTTAAAGCGAACGGCTATACCGTAGCTTACGATCCGGATAAGATAAACGGTGAAATCGTTATCGTAAATACGTGCGGATTCATCGGAAACGCCCAGGAAGAATCAATCAATATGATTCTTGACCTTGAAGAAGCAAAAAGAAAAGGACATATCGGGAAACTGTTTGTCATGGGATGTCTTTCCGAACGTTTCATGCAGGACTTGAAGCATGAATTACCCGGCGTCGACCGGTTTTACGGAAAATTCAACTGGAAGAATATTTTAAAAGACATCGGCAAATCGTATTATTCCGGTTTGACGGACGACCGCCTGCTATCGACGCCATCCCATTACGCATATCTCAAGATTGCAGAAGGTTGTGACCGTCATTGTTCCTATTGTTCAATACCCCTGATAACCGGTAAATATAAGTCCCGGCCGATGGATGAAATCATCTCGGAAGCACGATCGCTTGCCGGTAAGGGAGTTAAGGAACTCCAGATCATTGCGCAGGACCTGACGTACTACGGCCTCGACGTATATGGACGCCTTGCGCTGCCCGAACTAACCGAACGCCTGTCCGATATTCCGGGAATCGAATGGATACGCCTTCACTATGGTTATCCGACGCATTTTCCCTACGATTTGCTTCGTGTCATACGTGAACGCGAGAATGTATGCAACTACCTGGATATAGCCCTACAGCATGTAAGCGACAAGGTACTCAGCCTGATGCGACGCCGGATTACGCGCCGGGAAACGTATGAACTGATCGACCGGATACGCCGGGAAGCGCCCGGCATACATCTCCGTACGACCTTTATGGTGGGTCATCCCGGCGAAACGGAAGACGATTTTAATGAATTAACCGCTTTTGTCGAAGAAATGCGTTTTGAACGGATGGGGGCTTTTGCTTACAGTCACGAAGCCGGAACCTATTCGTATCTTCATTACAAAGATGACATTCCCGATGAAGTCAAACAAAGGCGCTTAGACGCTTTGATGAATATACAGCAATCCATTGCCGCCGAGATAAACGAAACAAAAGTAGGAAAAATCATGAAAACCGTCATAGACCGGAAGGAAGGCGATTATTATGTGGGACGAACGGAATTTGATTCGCCGGAAATAGATCCCGAAGTACTTATCAAAAGTGGCCGTCGTTTGCGTACAGGGGACTTTTATAAGGTGTTGATCGAAGAGGCTGATTTTTTTGAATTGTACGCTAAAGTATAAGTTTTGTTAAACAAGCGCATTTCCCTAAAAAAAAGATACTTTTTTTTGTGAATTATGAATAATAGTGTTATTTTTGCAACGAAATAACGCAGCATAATGTTCTACTTTATATGAAAGATGTCGAATTAGTTACCGCATTGTCCCGGGAAATGGATATGTCTCCAAAAGAAGTAATGGATACGCTATCTACATTCTTCTTGTTAATAGGTGATACGCTTTCTAATGGCGGAAACGTAAACATATCCGGTTTAGGGCAGTTTGAAGCTAAAAAGAAGGCGGAACGTATTTCCGTTAATCCTACGAATGGAAAAAGATACCTTATTCCACCTAAGATCACGCCCGTATATAAACCGGCTGTATCATGGAAAGTTTATTTGAAAAAACTGGACGAAAATGAATGAACGTTTCACAACACGTAATTTGGCGGAAATCCTGGCTGTACAGACAGGGATGGATAAGGAACGCGCCGGGAAATTTATTGATGTCCTTTCTTCATACATAGCTGAAGGTATTAAAAGAAATAAATTTGTTAAAGTTCTTGGATTGGGAACATTTAAAATCGTGCTCGTGCGCGAACGTGAAAGTGTACACATTCATACGGGCGAACGTTTTGTTATTCCCGCACATCATAAAATATCGTATATCCCGGATAAAGACCTGAAAGAACAGATCAATCGCCCGTTTGCCTTCTTTGAACCGATCGAGGCGTCGGAAGATTTATATTCATTACTTAAACAGACGGGCGAAAATGTAACCGAAAAGGATGCTGAATCCGAAGTTGATTATTACATGGCCGAATCGGAAATCGTTCGCGGTGATATCGAACCCGGAGAACCGGTTGTTGTCATTGATAATGATGAAATGCAACCTGATGCAACGGAAAATACAGCTGAAGATACGGAACACTTATATTCCGGCGGAGACCGTGAATATGACTATATATCCGAAACAGCGAAATATTATCCCATTACAGAGACGGCGGAAGAAGAAGTTTTTGTTTCCGAACCGGCTATGAACGGGCAGATGGCCGTAACCGGCGTGGAAGTGGAAGATGATGTTTTTATCCCGGAATTGCCGGTGGAAACAGATGATAAGCCGGTTGTATCCGGTGAACTTGCGGATAACGTGGATGTCATTAATTATGATTATGAATACGGGGTGGCGAATACTTACCGGAGACAAAGGGAAGATGATGATACCGCATATATTGATACGAAAATCAGAGATGAAAGAGTGCGCGATAAAATGATAAATGATGGCCGGCTGCAGGATGAAAAGAAGAAAACGATAATGAATGCAGCTCCTCTGTGGTTATGGTTTCTGATACTTCCGTTCCTCATTGTTACAGGCGCAGGTATTGCAACTTATGCATTCCTTTATTTCAATACAAATGTGTCTTCTGAAAACGTTTCGCAGCCGGTGAATGACAGTCAGGCAACTGCTGCCGTTCTAAATGATGCGGCTGCAACGTCGCCGCTTCCTATCGGCGAGGTTCGCTTACCGGATACGGATGATTCGATGACCGGAGCGGAAAATGAAGCCGGAACCGGGCAGGCAAACGGTGAAAATATCGCTCCGGCCGATAGCGCCGGAAACAGTGTTGCGGATAAAAAAGAAGAAAGGCGCGTTATCGACTGGTTCTCTCATGTGCCTGAAACTGCGGAACAGGCCGGTAATCAGAATAAAAGGAAGGAAACCCCGGCCACTGCATCTGCAAATACGGCTACAACTGCATCCGACTCCAGACAGACCGGACAAAGGAACACGAACAGGACAACCGCCGCCGCTACGAATAAACCCCAAAACACGCCTGCCGAAAAGACGATTCCGGCACGTATCCGTATGACTGCCGGTTCGAGCCTGACACAAATTGCTATGGAACATTATGGCGATAAAGTGTTCTGGGTTTATATATATGAACATAACAAAAGTCGTATAAAAGATTTTAATAATATCCCCGCCGGTATGGAATTATACTTGCCGCGACCTAATGCGTATGGTATTAATGCGAAAAATAAAACTTCCGTACAGAAAGCCCGGCAGAAACAATCGGAACTGTTGAAATGGGATAAATGGGATGATTACCGGTGATTAACAAAGCATAAAGTCGTATGTCCTTTTATTAAATTAAGCGAAATCATTGGGGTTTGTATTTTCGGTTAGTATTATTTAACAGCAAAATTTGAGTTTTCAAATTTAACATTTATACTTTTGTGCTGCAAAATAGTGAATGTGACAAAGAATTTGAATAATTATAAACTATAAATTTACTAATCTTATGAATGAGACAGTAGATATCCGTGAACTGAACGAACGGATTGAAAGTAACAGTGCGTTTGTGAACATGATCATTTCCGGTATGGGACAACAGATCGTAGGTCAGAAACATTTAGTGGAATCTTTGCTTATCGGATTATTATCGGACGGACACATTCTTCTGGAAGGTGTGCCCGGTTTGGCTAAAACGCTTGCCATCAAAACGCTTGCGGCGCTTGTGGAGGCCAAGTTCAGTCGTGTGCAGTTTACCCCGGATTTGTTGCCGGCCGACGTTATCGGAACAATGATTTACAGCCAGAAGAACGAGGAGTTTACCGTAAAGCAGGGACCCGTCTTTGCGAACTTCATATTGGCGGATGAAATTAACCGTGCACCTGCTAAAGTTCAGAGTGCCTTGCTCGAAGCGATGCAGGAACGCCAGGTTACGATAGGCGAAACAACCTATAAACTGCCGAAACCGTTCCTCGTTATGGCAACCCAGAATCCGATCGAACAGGAAGGCACCTATCCGTTACCGGAAGCGCAAGTAGACCGTTTCATGCTGAAGGTGGTTATCAATTATCCTAAAAAGGAGGAAGAAAAACTGGTTATCCGGCAGAATATTTCGGGCGAAAAAGTGGAAATAAAACCGATTCTCACAACAAAGGAAATACTCGAATCCCGTAAAATAGTACGTGAAGTCTATCTGGATGAGAAGATCGAAAAGTATATTGTGGATATCGTTTTCGCAACGCGCTTTCCCGTTGAATACGGCTTGAATGACTTGACGAACATGATTGCTTTTGCTGCGTCGCCGCGTGCATCCATAAACCTTGCGCTGGCAGCGCGCGCCTACGCGTTCATTAAACGCCGCGGATATGTGATCCCCGAAGATGTACGCGCCGTTTGCCATGATGTAATGCGTCACCGTATAGGTTTGAGCTACGAGGCCGAAGCCAACAATCTTACATCGGAAGAAATAATCAGCGAGATATTGAACAAAATTGAAGTGCCTTGATAAGGAGCCATGTTAATTGACATTTACCGACAATTATAATGGAAACGAACGAACTTTTAAAAAAAGTAAGGAAGATAGAAATCAAGACACGCGGCTTGTCTCGTAATATCTTCGCCGGCGAATACCATTCGGCCTTCAAGGGACGCGGTATGGCGTTCAGCGAAGTGCGCGAATATGAGTTCGGCGACGACATACGCGATATAGACTGGAATGTTACCGCCCGCTACGCCCGTCCGTACATAAAAGTGTTTGAGGAAGAGCGTGAGTTGACGGTGATGCTGATGATCGACGTGTCGGGAAGCAAGGATTTCGGCTCCATCCACATGATGAAAAACGAGATGACAACGGAAATAGCCGCGACACTTGCTTTTTCGGCCATACAAAATAATGATAAGATAGGCGTTATCTTCTTCTCCGATAAGATAGAGAAATTTATCCCGCCGCAGAAAGGACGCAAGCATATCTTATACATTATACGGGAGCTTCTTGATTTCCAGCCGGAAAACAGGAATACGAACATTTCGCAGGCGTTGAAGTACCTGACAAATGTGATAAAGAAACGCTGCACGACTTTCCTGATATCGGATTTTATTGACAAGGGCAATTATGCCGATGCGTTGACCATTGCAAACCGCAAGCACGATGTGGTTGCCATACAGGTCTATGACCGTCGCGAAACGGAGTTGCCGGCCGTCGGGCTGATAAAAATGAAGGATGCCGAAACGGGTGAAGAACGCTGGATTGACAGTTCCTCGGCAAGCATCCGGCGGATGTACGGCAACTGGTGGAACCGCCGTCAGGAAGAAATGAGCCAATCGTTCAAAAAATGCCGTGTGGATGCTGTTTCCGTGCGTACGGAAGATGATTATGTGAAATCTTTACTGGCATTGTTTCATAAACGAAATTAATTAAACCGATGACTTTGAAAAGATATCCTATTTTTTACATCCTGTTGCTCTTCTTTGCCTCCTTGCATGGAACGCAAACGTATGCGCAACAGACGCTTGTCAATCTGAAGATAGACGTTCCGGATATAATGATCGGCGAACAGACGATGCTTCACCTGAGCGTGACGGCGGATAAGGACAAACAAATCATCATTCCTTTACCCGACGGCATGTTAACGAAGGGCGTCGAAGTATTGCTTATCACGCCGCCGGACACGACGGATATTAAAAACGGCCGTATAATGATAAATTACGATCTGCTGATTACGTCTTTCGATTCGTCATTATACCTTCTTCCGCCGTTCATTGCGATTGACGGCCGTGATACGGTTTTTTCGGAACAGGTCGCATTGAAGGTGTCGACGCCGGACGTCAACCTGGAGAATCCGGAGGAATATTATGATATCAAGGATGTATGGCGTCCGCCGTTTGTGCTGGCCGATTATTACGCACTGATATATGGCGTTTTGTTTACGCTTTTTCTCATCTGCGTAATCGGGTATTTCGTTCAGCGTATGCGTAACAGGCCGAAACCGGCTGCAAATGTAAAAGAAGAGCTGAAGTTGCCGCCTCATGAGCAGGCTATCAGGGAACTGAAGGAAATACGCGAACGGAAATTGTGGCAACAGGGACATAATAAGGAATATTACACGGAGGTAACGGATACGTTGAGGCGTTACATTACTTCACGTTACGGCGTGTCGGTAATGGAAAAAACTTCCTCGGAGATTCTTGATATTATGCGGAATGAAGAACCGGGAAACAAGGAGGTTTATGATACATTGAAACAGATTCTCCGGTTGTCCGACTTTGTGAAATTTGCGAAATTGCATCCGTTACCGGATGAAAATGACCTTAGCATGTTTAATGCGAACTTATTCGTCGAACGGACAAAACGTGTGGCGGCGGTTACGACGCCGCAGACGGAGGAACCGTTGGGAGTTGAGAGTTGAAAGTGTCGAATGTATGAATTATAAATATTTTCAATAAGATGATATTTGCGAATCCACATTATTTATATTTATTGCTGTTGCTGATTCCGCTCGCCGTATGGTATATCCTGAAAGTACGGAAGAAACAGGCAAGCATACAGGTGTCTGCCATGCAGGCTTTCGACTTTCCGAAAGCTACTACGTGGAAGGTTTACATGCGTCACCTGCCTTTCGTTTTGCGCACGGTTGCCGTTGCTGTTCTCATCGTTATCCTGGCGCGTCCGCAGTCGACGAACAGTTGGGAGAACAGAAACACGGAAGGTATTGACATTATGCTTGTCATGGATATTTCGAGCAGTATGCTCGCGGAAGACCTGAAACCGAACCGGTTGGAGGCGTCGAAAAATGTCGCGGCATCGTTTATAAACGGCCGTCCGGAGGATAATATCGGATTGGTGATATTCTCCGGCGAAAGTTTCACGCAATGTCCGTTGACAACCGACCACGCCGTGTTGCTGAACCTGTTTAAAGACATACACAGCCGGATGATTACCGACGGTACCGCTATCGGTCTGGGGCTTGCCAATGCGGTGAGCCGCATAAAAGACAGTAAGGCGAAATCGCGCGTCATTATTCTTCTGACCGACGGTTCAAACAATATGGGCGAAATCGCCCCCGTTACGGCTGCCGAGATAGCCGCCACGTTTGGCGTCCGTGTATATACGGTTGGCGTCGGTACGAAGGGAACGGCGCCTTATCCGTTTCCGGATCCGTTCGGTGGCGTGCGCTACCAGAACATGCAGGTTGATATTGATGAACCGACACTTAAACAGATAGCGTCGATTACCGGCGGACAATATTTTCGCGCTACGGACAATTCGAGTCTGAAAGCGATATACGGGGAGATTGACCAAATGGAGAAAACGAAAATAAGCGTACAGCAATACAGCAAGAAACAGGAAGAATACGCGCCGCTGGCCTTGTTGCTTTTTGCCGTTTTATTGCTTGAACTGTTATTGAGAAATACTTTATTTAGAAATATACCGTAAAAATTTAAAAGTTATGTTTCGATTTGCACATCCTGATTTTTTATACTTATTGATTGTACTTCCCGTATTGCTTCTCTTTTACGTGTATATTGCAGGAGCACGGAAAAAAGCAATCAGGAAATACGGATCGCCGGAGCTTATCTCCTCATTGATGCCCGAAGCATCGCCTAAACGCCGGCGGTTGAAATACAGCTTCCTGCTTTTGTCGATTACGCTGGTTATATTTATCATGGCAGGCCCCCAGTTTGGCTCGAAACTTGAAACGGTTAAACGCCAAGGCATCGAAGTGATGATCTGTCTGGATGTATCCAACTCAATGCTTGCGGAAGATATAACGCCAAACCGCCTGGAAAAGGCAAAACAGATGCTTTCGCGCCTGACGGACGACCTGAATAACGATAAAATGGGACTTATCGTTTTTGCGGGCGACGCTTTTACACAAATACCGATTACATCGGATTATATATCCGCAAAAATGTTCCTCTCATCCATAAATCCGGCTATGGTGTCAACGCAGGGAACAGCTATCGGAACGGCTATCAACCTTGCCATGCGTTCGTTTACGCCGGACGAGAGCACAAGCAAGACCATTGTGCTCATCACGGACGGCGAAAACCATGAGGACAATGCCGTACAGGTTGCGGCAAGCGCTGCGGAGAAGGGGGTAAAAGTGAATATTGTAGGAATCGGGGAGCCGAAAGGTTCTCCCATACCGATGGGTAATAATAATTATATGAAAGATAATGCCGGGAATGTTGTGATCACGCAACTCAACGAAACGATGTGTCGCGAAATAGCGCAAGCCGGTAATGGATTGTATGTGCGGGCGGATAATACGAACTCCGCTCTCAGGACGTTACAAAGTGAACTGGGCAAAATGTCCAAATCGGAAATTGAAAGCCAGGTTTATTCGGAATACGATGAACAGTTTCCGGTACTGGCCTGGATTGCCCTGACCCTTCTTATTATAGAGTTCCTTATATCGGAACGTAAAAACAGACTGTTCAGGAATGTAAAACTGTTTTCTTAAAGATGTTGAACATGGAAAAAAAAGTAAGCGCCATATCCGTATTAGTCGCGTTCCTCTTATGCACCGGCTCTGTCGCCGCACAGAAAGCGGAACGTAAGAATGTGCGCGACGGTAATAAACAATACGGGAAAGATAAATATACGGAGGCCGAAGTGGCTTACCGGAAAAGTATTGAAGTGAACCCGCGCTCCGTAGAAGGTATCTATAATCTTGGGAATGCTCTTTACAAACAGGAAAAATATCCCGAAGCAGCCGAACAGTACCAGCTTATCGCAGGCCAGGGCGAGCGCCTCATGCGCGAAGACCCGGATAACAACGCCGGACGGCTTGCGCAGGTCTTTCATAACCTGGGTAATATCGGCATGAAGAATAAGGAGTACCAGAAGAGTGTGGAGGCATATAAACAGTCGTTGCGGCTAAATGCGGGTGATGAGGAGACCCGTTATAACCTTGCTTTGGCCCAGAAACTCCTGCAGGATCAACAACAGCAGCAGCAACAAAACCAGGATCAGGATCAGGATCAGGAAGATAAGCAGGATCAGGAACAGGAACAGCAGCAGGACAAGCAGGACCAGCAAGACCAGCAACAGCAGGACAAGCAGGACCAGGAACAACAAAACCAGCAGCAGCAGAACGAACAGCAGAAAACGCAGGAAGAACAGCAGCAAAACGAGCAGATGAGCCGCGATAACGCTCAACAAATACTCGATGCGTTCCTCCAGGACGAGAAAGATACACAGGAGAAAGTGAAGAAAGCGCAAATGCAGCAACAGCAGAGTCGTAAGAGAGAAAAACAGTGGTAAAAACATAAAAATTATGATAATGAAGAAATTCGTTTTGTTCATCTTTTTGATAATGTCTGCCGTATTTGGGATGCAATTGAAAGCAGACGAGGTGACGTTCAAAGCATCGGCGCCGCCGGCGGTCGTAATGGGATCGCAGTTCAAGGTGGAATTTGTGGCGAATGTTCATAATGCGACAGATCTCAGGCTTCCTCCGGTATTAACGGAAAATTTTGACCTGTTAATGGGTCCGAGCGTAGCTACAAGCAGGAGTATGAGCTTCGTAAACGGGAAGAGCACAAGCTCTGTTGCAACAACTTATACCTGTATCATGATGCCTAAGAAAGAGGGTACATTTGAATTGGAACCGGCAACGATAAAAATAGGCAATTCGGAATACAAATCCAATTCGCTTACCATAAAAGTGTTGCCGCAAGATCAGGCTTCGCAGGCGCAGGGTGGAGGAGCGCAACCGCAACAGCCGCAGGGCGGTGGCGCAAACGATCAGGCTGCATCATCGAATATAAGCGGCGAAAATATTTTTATACGTATGATTGTATCGGATCGCAGCGTGTACGAACAGGAAGGTTTTCTTGTGACATTCAAACTTTATTCCCTTCTTGATCTGGTCAATATTGACAATGCCAAATTCCCCGAATTTGAAGGTTTTCTTGCACAGGATGTTGAATTGAACGACCGGCAGTTAGTGCTCGAAAATTATAACGGGCGTAATTATCAGACGCTTTTGCTGAAACAGACGGTTTTGTATCCGCAACGCTCCGGTAAGATTGAAATAGGAAAAGGTATGGTTCGGGCAATCATACGTGTGCGCAGTCAGGAACGCCGCCGCAGTTTCTTTGATAGCTTTTTCGACTATCAGGATGTTGCGAAAGAGCTTCTCTCACAGCCTGTCACCATAGACGTTAAACCGCTGCCGTCCGGCAAACCGGCGTCGTTCTCGGGTGCAGTCGGCAACTATACGATGAGTTCGACTATAAACCGGACAGAACTGAAAGCCAACGAAGCGGTTACAGTTAAACTGACTATCAAGGGAAACGGGAATATAAAACTCATTAAAAACCCGGAAGTCAAATTCCCGAACGATTTTGAAATATACGATCCGAAAGTCGATCCGAATATCCACGTTTCTGCCGCAGGGGCAAGCGGAACAAAGACGATCGAATATATGGCGATTCCGCGTTATGCGGGCGATTTTGAGATACCGGCCATTGACTTTTCATATTTTGATACCAAAACCGGCGCGTATAAAACGCTTTCTACCGAACCTTACAAATTGCATGTCGAAAAAGGCGAAGAAGGGTCGGAAGCGCCTGTGATATCGAACTTCACGAACCGCGAAAACGTGAAATTCCTCGGAAAAGATATACATTATATAAAAGTGAACCAAGTTCACTTTGTGTCGAATAAGGAAATATTTTTCGGTTCGTTCCTCTATGTCATGGCGTATCTGATGATTACCGTCCTGTTTATCGTATTCTTCATCATCTATCGTAAACAGGTAAAGGAAAATTCAAATATTGCGCTCGTGCGTACAAGGAAAGCGAATAAAACGGCGGTCAAGAGACTGAAACAGGCCGAAAAACTTCTCAAGGAAAATAAGGACGAAGCCTTCTACGAGGAGGTTTTACGCGCACTCTGGGGGTATCTGAGCGACAAACTTAATATGCCTCAATCCGAACTTACGAAAGAAAATGTGGCGGCCGAACTTACCCGGTATGGTGTGGACGAAACACTCTCCGGCGAGTTCCTGGAAATCATAAATACATGTGAATTTGCACGCTATGCCCCGATACGGACATCCGAAACCATGGATAAATTGTTTGCGGAAACGATCGGTGCAATCGGCAAGATGGAAAGTACAATAAAAAAATAAGATGACAGTTATGCGAAATATAAGTGGAAAAATCATCGGGATATTCATGTTGTGCGGAATATATGTACACATATCCGCACAGGACGCCGATATAAAAGCGGCCGAAACGGCTTACACCTCGGAACAGTACGATCGGGCGACAGAACTGTATGAATCCGTACTGAAAAACTACGGCGATTCGTTTGAATTGTACTATAATCTCGGAAACTCTTATTACAAAATGGGAAAAACGGCTCACGCAATTCTCAATTATGAACGCGCATTGCTTATAAAGCCGGGGGACGGTGACGTTCGTTTTAACCTGGAAATGGCAAAACAGCAAACCGTTGATAAGATTGAACCGTTACAGGATTTTTTCCTGAAAAAATGGTTCCGTTCCGTACAGAATCTGATAAGCGTGGATTCGTGGGCAACTGCGGGTATTTTATGTTTTGTATTGTTTATCTGTTGCCTTGTGCTGTTTTTCTTCTCCAAATGGATGCGTCTTAAAAAGATGGGCTTTTATCTGGGGATATTGCTGTTTGTGGTCATTATATTTGCAAATATATTTGCATACAATCAGAAAGAAGAACTTATCAACCGCAACGGCGCCATTGTCTTCAGCCCTACGGTTACGATAAAAAGCTCGCCGGATAATAGCGGCACGGATTTGTTTGTCCTGCATGAAGGAACGAAAGTCTTCATCAGAAATACGGTCGGCGATTGGCACGAGATCGCGCTCGAAGACGGGAACATTGGCTGGATAAATAAGAAAGACATTACGGTAATCTGATTTATGCTTGAAACGATTCTTGATTATGAACATGACCTGTTCATTTGGATGAACAGCAGCCATGTACCTTTTGAAAATCAGTTCATGTGGCTGTTTTCCGGTAAGATCGCGTGGATTCCCCTGGCAGTCATGTTCATTGTGATGTTTTTCTACAGAAATATGAAGCATTGGAAAGAGACGCTTATCGTGCTGGCAGCCATCGTTCTGGTTGTAACCTTGTGCGATCAGTTCGCTTCCGGCGTCTGCAAACCGTTGTTTACCCGTTTTAGACCCACACACCATCCGGAATTTATGGATAAGGTACAGACCGTATTCGATTACCGTGGCGGACGTTACGGGTTCATTTCGAGCCATGCGGCCAATGCATTCGGCTTTGCAACACTTACGTCGCTTATATTCCGGTATCATTTTTATTCTGTCATGCTGTATTTGTGGGCGGCAGTTAATTCATACAGCCGGATTTACCTCGGCGTGCATTTCATTTCCGATATCATACCCGGTATTGCCGCAGGACTTATCTTCGGGTGGGTCGTTTATAAATTATACGTTTTCGCCCGCAAAAAGATTCCTGTAAACAGTGACATTGAGTGCATTCCGTCTCCGTGTTCCCGTAAGAATCTTGACATAATCCTGTATATGCTGATTCTTACAATCGTTGTAATGTCGGTATTGAGCGCATTATATGCTCTCAATATTATGCCTGCAATAACCGCAAAATGATATGTTTTAGAATGATGTCGTAAAGCATAAATATTTTTTAGGCCTCCAAATTTGGATAATAAGAAAATAGTAACTACTTTTCGGCAAAATATTTCAATAATTGAGTACGAACAAAAAATATTTAACCATGACAAGAACAATCACATTCAATGATCTTCGTGACATCAAGGATCGATTGCCGGACGGTTCCATGCATTGCATAGCCGACGAATTAGGCGTTACTGTAGAAACCGTCCGTAATTATTTCGGAGGATATAACTTTAAGGAAGGGAAAAGCTGTGGGCTTCATATTGAGCCTGGCCCGAACGGAGGGATAGTTGTATTGAGTGACACGACAATATTGGAACGGGCGCTCAAAATACTGGATGAAGTGAATCATCCGATATCTGTAGCAGAAGCCTGAAAATAATGAAATCCCTGAACGGTTATCTGTAAAGGGATTTTTTTTAAGAAATTATTTGATGTACAACAGATAAACTGCAAGTCGTATGGAAGAAAAATTAGTTACGCTGGCAATTCACACATTCGAGAAAGCCCAGATACTGAAAACAATACTGGAATCGGAAGGTATTGAAGTCTTTATTCATAACGTAAACCTGATACAGCCTGTCGTATCGGCGGGAGTGCGCGTCCGCATAAAGGAAAGCGATCTTCCCCGTGCATTGCGTATCATCGAAGCAACGCATTTTTTCAGGGAAGAAAGCGAATATCCGGTCGATGAAAACGTGAAAAAAGTACTCATTCCCATAGATTTTTCCGGGTATTCCGTGAAAGCCTGTGAGATTGGTTTCAGGTATGCAAGTCGGATCGGGGCGGAAATCATGCTCATACATGCTTATTATGCGACGTTTATACCGTCGTCACTGTCATATTTGGGAATGGCGCAGGAAAGCGGCGTTTATGATGAGTCTATGCATACGGTATATCATCGCGTTCAGGCGGATATGAGTAACATCGTATCGGTCATTGATGAAAAGATTGCTGCCGGCGAATTGCCGGAGGTGAAATACGACTACCTATTCCGCGAAGGATTGCCGGAAGACGAAATCATCGCATATACAAAGGAATATCGTCCGACGATGATTGTGATGGGTACACGCGGGAAAAATCGTAAAAACATTGATTTAATCGGCAGTGTTACGGCCGAAATCATCGAATCGTCCCGGGTGCCGCTACTGGCAATCCCCGAAAATGTGCCTTTCGACAACATCAAAGAAGCTAAAAATGTAGCATTTGCCATATCCTTCAATCAGCAGGATCTCGTGGCGTTTGACCGTTTTGCCGAACTCATGAAAGGTATAGTCTCAAAAGTACATTTGTTCAATATTTCGACAAGCCGGGACGAATGGAATGAAATCCGCCTGACCGGTACGCGCGAATACCTCCGGAAACATTATCCTGACCTGGAAATAGAATTTACCGTACTGGACGACGGCGATTTGCTGGATGCGGTAGAAAAGTTCGTCCGGGAAAAAAACATTGACGTCATAACGCTGACAACATACCGGCGCAGAATGATAACCCGGATTTTCAACCCCAGTATCGCACGCAAAATGCTATTCCATACAAACACAGCGCTCTTGGTCATCCCCAAAGTATAACTATAAAATCCTGTTTTTAGGAGAATTTATTACCTTTGTAAATAATTCAAACAGCGTGTTTATGTTTCAGGACTGGAAAAAACGAATAAAGGGCTTTTACGCTATATTTAAACTTTACAAGCTGTCTGATTACAGGTTTACTGATTGGATATTTCGGGCAACAGCAGCAGTTTGATTTCAAGAGGAGGTATTTCTGAAGGATTCATCATTTTTCCTTTTGCCTCGGTTTACGCATCCTAGACCAAAATATTCGTCATAGACTTGCAACACAAAGAAAATCTCTCTTAATCGCTGATAATGTAGAAATTTTATGGCTGATTTGTGTATATTCCAATTCAATATATAGACAGAAAGTGGAAAAATAAGAATGACAGAAAGTTGAAAGTTGAAATGAAAATATTTGAAATTTAATGATAATAAAAAGTAAATATTATCTTTAAATAAAACGATGAGTAA
>JAISYY010000367.1 GCA_031269635.1 Tannerella sp.
GCTTTGCTAAACTTGTCCAAACGCACAGTCGATGCCCAGCTATACAAAGGATTGAAGACCATCCGGGAGGCGCTGTGTAACCGCCGGCAATCGTAATCTCAAAAAAAAATGCCGCCAAACGAAAAAAAATCATTTTTCCGTAGGTATTTTTCATTTCCAAATCGTTTATATGATAAACAACAAAATGGATATGCCCGACATAAACGACATCGAAACATACATTGTGCGATACTTGCACAAGGAAATTACGGAGGAGGAACTCCACATGCTGGATTCGTGGCTGCAGGAAACGCCCGAAAACATGAATGAGTTCATCCGCCTGAAAGTCGCGCATGACATGATACGGGGTCATCGGTTGATGAGTGATGAAGAAATAGAGTGGAGATGGCAAAAAATGATGCGGAAAACGACGGATAAGGCGGTTTCTCCGCCAACTTCAGATTCACCGAAACGAAAGATACGGCAAAGCAGGTTGTTGCAGTATGCCGCCGCAGCAATGATTGCCGTCATGGTTAGTTTCGGCGCAGGTAATTATTTCGGCAAACACGCCCGCCGGGCAGCAGAAATTCGTCCCGTCACATACAACGAAATCAGCGTGCCCAAAGGTGGCAAGCCAAATGCGGTACACTTGTCCGACGGGAGCGTCGTCCGTCTGAATGCTGCCACAACATTGCGCTATCCTTCGGATTTTGAAGGCGACATGCGGGAAGTGTATCTTGACGGAGAAGCCTATTTTGAAGTGGCGAAAAATGAGGAAAAACCTTTTACCGTCCGTCTAAAGCAACAGCATATCACTGTCCACGGGACAAGTTTCAATGTCGAAGCCTATCACAACGACTCTTATGCGATCGTCACCCTGCAGGAAGGAAGCGTTTCGCTCGAATCCATGGATCAAAACGGCCTGGAAACAAACCATCTTTCGCTAACACCCGGTCAGCAGGCGCATTTCGACCGGATCACCGGAAAAATGTCGGTGACACAAGTTGACACGTCGCTGTCGAACACATGGATGAACGGAGAGTACAAATTCAAGAACGAACCGCTCATGCTGATCTTTAAAAGACTGGAAAAATACTATGACATAACCGTCCATCTGGAGGATGAGAAACTGAAAAACATCTGTTATACCGGCACATTCTCACTCCGCCAAAACATCCGGGACGTATTGCGCGTCATCAATCATGAAAACCAATTTCGTTTTCAACAAACCGGAAATGAAATTCACATAAAAAGTAAATAATATGTCGAACATTTAAAACAAATTGCTTATGAGAAAGGAACAATGAACAAAAAACGAATCGGAAAACGGTTGCGACGTTTCCCGATTCAAACGCTTCTGAATTAACAAGTTCTTTCGTCGCATATCAGGAAAACAGCAGACGAAAGAGAATTATTTAAACCAAAAACAATTCAAATATATGAATAAATATTGTATTAGAACAGAAAAAGTATGTCTAAAAATTAGACGCATTATGAAATTAACGATAATTATGATTTTGACTGGCATTGTGTATACATCGGCCTCATCGTATGCACAGGAACATCGCATGTCTATAACCGTAAAGGACGGAACGTTTTACGACGTTGTAAAACAGATAGAAAAACAATCCGACTTTTTATTTTTCTACAAGAACGAAGAAATCAACGACAACCAACGGGTCTCGCTGGTTGCCAAAAACAAGTTGTTGTTCGAAATCTTGGACGAGTTACTAAAAGATCAGGGATTGGGTTACCGGATTATAGACAAGCATGTCATTATTACCAAGGCGCCTCCGGTCATTGAACAGCAAGGCATCCAAATCACCGGAACCGTCGTCGACGTTACCGGCGAACCGATCATCGGGGCAAACATAGTGGAGAAGAACGTCGCTACCAACGGCACCGTGACCGATGCGGACGGAAACTTTTCGTTGGATGTAGCGGAAGATGCTGTGTTGCAAGTCTCTTATATTGGGTATATTACGCAGGAAATCAGCGTTTTATCCGCATTGGGTGTTGGTAAGTCCCTTATAATCAAACTATTGGAAGATACTCAGGCATTAGAAGAAGTAGTAGTTACCGCTTTAGGTATAAAGCGATCGGAAAAAGTGTTGAGTTATGCCGTGCAGAAAGTGTCGGGCGATCAGTTTGAAACGGTGAAAGGAGTCAATCTGGCAACCAGTCTTACCGGAAGAATATCGGGCATGACGGTATTCAATTCTACGGAATTTATGGAAAGCCCGACAATCCGGTTGCGCGGAGAAGCGCCAATCCTGATTCTGGACGGCGTACCCTCCAGTCTGAGCATGGGCGATCTGAATCAGGACGACATATTAAGCATTGACGTGCTGAAGGGAGCGACAGCCTCCGCGCTTTACGGTTCGCGCGGCGGAAACGGAGCCATCATGATTACCACCAAAAAAGGCGGTAAAAAAGGATTCTCCGTCACGCTCAACACCAGCAATATGGCCAATATGGGCGAACTTGCCCTGCCGGAAGCGCAAACTTCTTACAGTTCCGGAATAGGCGGCGTTTACAACGCCTATGTGCCGGGTAGCGGGCCGATCAGTCTGGACTACGTGTGGGGCGCCAAACTGGATGCCGGCAACGAAGCCTGGCAGTGGGACCCCATCGCCAAGGAGTGGCGTATGATGGAACTGACGTCCAAAGGAAAGAACAATTTCAAGAATTTCCTTGAACCCAGTTTTATCAGCAACACGACCGTCAGCGTGACCCAGCAGGGAGAAAACGGCAGCCTGCGTTCCTCGCTGTCCTACATTCACAACAAGGGACAGTATCCGAACGCCCGTTCGCAACACTTCCGCTATACCCTCGGAGGCGAAATGAAACTGGGCAGCAAAGTATCCATTGAGGGAACGATGGGCTATACCAAACAGACCTCTCCAAATATCTCCGGATTCGGATACACCGATCAGGGATACATCTACGGACTGCTCGTATGGATGGGCGTGGAATACGACATCACGCAATTCAGGGATTACTGGATCAAACCGGGCGAAGTACAGAACTGGCATTATAACCATGACTACGACAATCCGTACATGGCGGCCTACGAAAAACTGTTAACGATCGACCGCAACAAGCTCAACGGCATGTTCTCCGTCAACTGTGAGATTCTTCCGTGGATGAAAGCCATCCTGCGTTCCGGCGCCGACCTGAACATCAATCAGACGCAGAAACGCGCGCCAATAGGTATTTTCAGTACGCGTACGTGGGGAGGCAGCAATAACGGGTACTTTGAAGACGGTAACGAGTACGCCTACACGGTCAATAACGATCTGATCCTGTCGATCAACAAACAGTTCGACCGGTTTTCGGTAGAAGGTCTTTTGGGTGGCTCCATCTATTTGTACAGGGGTCACTCTTTGGTGGCAAACACGACCAACGGCCTGTCGGTGCCGGAATACTATTCGTTGAGAGGATCGGTCGGCTCCGTCAGTACGGGTACCGGAACCGCTGAGAAGCAAATGAACAGCCTTTTCGGAAAAGTGACTTTGGGCTACGCCAATGCGTTCTACGCAGACCTGACCGGCCGCAACGACTGGTCGTCGACGCTGCCGTCGAACGAAAATTCGTATTTCTACCCTTCGGTCGGAGGAAGCATCATTCTGTCCGAGCTGATTCCATTGCCCGAATGGCTGCCTTTCTGGAAACTCAGAGGCTCGTGGACGGTTACCAAAAGCGATCTGGGTATTTATGCCCTGAATCAGGCCTACGGTGTGAGCAACAACGTATGGAACGGACTCAATACCGCCAGCTATCCCCTGTACATACGCGGCAATGTAAAACCGATTTCCAACAGAACCTGGGAAGCAGGTACGGCCGTCTGGCTGCTGCCCAACAACCGGCTGAAACTCGACCTGGCCTACTTTAACAAGCTGACTTACAACAGTACTGCCCAGGTAAATATTTCACCATTTTCGGGATATGAACAGAAGCTGGTCAATACGGAAGAGGAGTATGTACGCAAGGGCGTAGAAATTACGCTGGACGCCGTCCCGGTGAAAATCAGGGATTTTGCATGGAATCTTGTGCTTAACTGGTCGACTTCCAAAAGGTACTATGCCAGACTGGACGACCAGTACAGCGCCGACCGGCTGTGGATTGCCGAAGGTTCACGTACCGATCACCTGATTCCCGGCGACAAGGAATTTCAGCGCGATCCGCAAGGGAATATCATCAACGGCACAAATGGTTTCCCCATACGAAGCCAGTATGATTATGTGGCCGGATATGCAGACCCCGACTGGGTCTGGGGACTGGCCAATACGTTCAGGTATAAAAATTTCACACTGAACGTGACGCTGGACGGACGTACAGGCGGGATGTCGCAGTCCGTAACCAACATGCGCATGGGATATGTCGGTTCGCATCCCGATACCGACAATCAGTACCGCTATGAAGAAGTGGTCAACGGCAACAAAACGTATATCGGCGAAGGCGTGAAAATCGTTTCGGGAACGGTAGAATACGACTCATACGGGCAAATCGTTCCCGGAACCGATTCGCGCGTATTCGAGAAAAACGATGTCGTCGTCTCGTATGAGAGCTACATGAGAAGCGGCGCCTGGAGGTATTCACGGAATCACTGGCTGGATGAAACCTTCTTCAAATTGCGTGAACTGTCGCTCACGTATGATGTCCCCGCGGGCATAGCAGGAAAAGCAGGTGCGGAAAAACTCTCCGTTGCACTGGTTGGACAAAATCTGCTGCTCTGGACGAAGAAATACAAATATGCCGACCCGGACAAACATTCGGAAGATCTGGCATCTCCTTCCGTACGTTATCTTGGCGTCAATCTGAAAGTTGAATTTTAATAATTTGAAACGATATGAAAAAGTTTATAATGTATATATGCGCCTGGAGCTTACTGGTAACAAGTGGAGCAGGCCTGAACAGTTGCGATAATTTCGAGGAAATAAACACCAGTCCCGACCTTACGACAAAAGTAACTTCCGGGATGCTGGCTACGAAACTGATCCTGTCCGTTACACGCGAGACAGTGGGTGTCGACGGTCTTAATTTTATGTTCGACAACATGCTGTCGAAGGAGATTTTCTATAATGAGTCCAGCAGTCTGACCGAAAGCTTCACCTACAACCGACTGTCACGGGTGAATTTTAAAGAAAGAGAACTGGCAGTTGCCACACTCAACAACATCGAAGGCATGATTGAATTTGCCCCCAACAGCGAGGCTGTAAAAAATGCCTATGTTGCGCTGGGGCATTTCGTGCGCGCATTCAAATTCTTTGAATTTACCATGCGCGTAGGCGATATTCCCTACAGCGAAGCTATCAACGGGAACAGTGACATCTATTATCCCAAGTTTGATACGCAAAAGGAGGTATTCCTTGGCATACTGGACGAACTGGACAAGGCTGACCAGCTTTTTGCCGCAGCGACGAATTTTGACGGCGATATTGTATATGGCGGGCAATGCGCCCAGTGGAGGAAGGCGGCAAACGTGCTGCAGCTTAAAATCCTGATCAACCTGTTCAGGAAAGGCGATGACGCCGATCTCAAAGTAAAGCAGCGTTTCCAGACGATTGTCGGCAGCCGTCCCGTTTTTGCTTCCAATGCCGACAATTTCCAGGTTGTATACAGCGACAAGACAGGACAGCGCTATCCGTTCTACAAAGATGGCAATCAGGGAGCTAACGGTTGGACATTTTCCTCGTCCATTGTCATCGACATGTTGAAACTGTTCGAGGACAGGCGTCTGTTTTATTATGCCAGACCGACGCCGGCCTCGATAAATGCCTCGCTCTCTCATACAGACCCGGATGCCTACAGGGGAGTGAACCCTGCCGACGTTCGTACAACGGTCACGGAAGCCATTGTTAATAACGAGGTGTCTCTGCTCAACGAACGTTACATCGAACAGCCCGCGGGCGAACCTTCTTTTCTGCTGAGTTATGCCGAAATGAATTTCATCCTGGCGGAAGCGGTCGTTCGCGGACTTCTTGCCGGCGATGCCAAGGTTTATTATGAAGCAGGCGTCCGCGCGGCCATGAATTTTACGGCCGATCATACGCCCGACGATTCGAGGTTTCACCACGATATGAAAATTACCGACGATTATATCGCTACTTACCTCGCAGGATCTCATGTTGCTTTTGCGACTGCTCCCGCCGAACAGATCCGGCAGATTATTCAACAGAAATATCTGGCCAACTTTTTGCAGGAGCCTTACCACAGCTATTTCGAATACAGACGCACGGGGCATCCGGCTCTCCCGATTAATCCGGCTACAAACCAGAATAACCCTTCAGACCGAATGCCGATGCGATGGCTGTATCCTCAGGTTGAATACGATTATAACGGAGATAACGTGAAAGCGGCTGTTGACCGTCAATATGGTGGTACGGACGATACGAACGGAATTATGTGGATACTGAAAGATTGAAAATGAAAAGATTTATCACAAACCCGATTATGTTTTTAGCAAGTTGTGCCTGCCTTTTGGCAGGTACAACTTGTATCGGTAAGCAGACGAAACAGCAGTCGCTTCGTTTCGTTGTCATTTCGGATACTCATTTTGGAAGCGACAGGGGAGACGGCGCGACGGTGAAAGTGCCCCGGGCGCTGAAAAACCTGCTGGGAAAGGCGTCTCAGGCTGATGCCGTCTTTGTCGTGGGCGATCTTACCAATCGCGGAACGCCCGAAGAATACGATCTGCTGATTTCCGTCTTTTCCGACAGGACAAACATACCGGAAGGCGTTCCCGTATATTTCATGGGCGGATTCAACCACGATAAATCAGCCGCCAACGATTACGAAATTTATCGGGACAAAGTGAAGCAGCCTTTGAATCAGTACATCGAGATCAAGGGCTATCCTTTCATCACGCTCACGGAAGGAGGCAGCAGCCATACGGCACAGGATCAGATTGCCCCCGCAGTAAATGCCGAAGCACAACGATTCCTGTCGGAAAAATTAGCTGAAGCAAGCCGGAAATATCCGGGAAAGCCCGTCTTTGTCTTTGTACACGTGCCTCCGCTGAACACCTGTTACGGTTCGAGAGAGGTCGACGGCTGGGGTACGGACCTGTTACTGCCCGTCCTGAATCGGTATCCTCAGGCGGTTGTCTTCAGTGGCCATTCGCATTTCCCCCTGGGTGATCCCCGTTCGATACATCAGGGAAAGTTCACCTCCGTAAATGACGGAAGCCTGAATTACAGTGAAGTAGAACCCGGAGTGGTAAGCGAGGGAATCCATCCCGAAAGATTCGAAAATATCAATGAAGGACTGATTGTCAATGTGGACAGGAATGGAACTATTGAAATGGAAAGGTGGGATACTTACCGCAATGAAGAAATTTTGCCCCGATGGCATGTAGAAGCGCCGCACGACGGAACGCGGTTCGTTTATGCAAATCGAAACGGACTTCCGGCGCCGGTTTTTGCAGAGGGTGCGAAACCTGAAGTCGCCCGTGTTACAAACGACTCCATCACCGTCTCTTTTCCGCAAGCTGCGGATAATGAGGTCGTACACCATTATCTGATAGAAATACGGGATTCCGGCCGGGTGATGGCTTCTTACAGTAAATTTTCGCAATTTTATCTCAACAGTCGGATGCCGGCAAAACTTACTGTCGGATTTGCGGGTTTACCTGCCGGCAAGAAATTTGAAATACAGGTAAAAGCGGTTGATTCGTATGGTAATCTGTCAACACCAATAGTATCAAAGTGAATTGTGCATAAACAGGCAGTTGGCAGTATTCATTAATGACCATGAACCAATGCTGTTAGTGATCAACATCCAATGCTGTTAGTGGTCATGAATCAGGGAGTCGTCAGGAAACAGGTGTTATTCCGCGCGAAGTATAAGAGACGATAGGAAATTGTGTTTCGACAATACTGTGATTTTACCGAATCATATTTCGACAAACTGGGACTTATCCTTATCTTTGCAGTCATTTTTATTGCATTATCACGTATGGAAGCAACGTTATTACGCTTGAACAGACATTGGGAGGGAAAGAAATACCCGTCCCTGCATGAACGGGATTTTCTTTGGAATTGAAAGTTGAAAGTGATAGATGCCCGGGATTTCCTTCACTTGATGGCATTTAATTTTCGAGAAAGGGATTGTACTTGACAAATGATTGGGAATCATCGGAGCAGGAAGTAATCGAATATTATAACCTTCGCGGAGCAAGTGAGAAAACCTTTGATATACAAAATAACGATTTCGGTTGGGGGCGTCTTCCCTGTTCGGATATGAATTACAACACCGTTTATCTGATACTTACGGCCATGCTAAAGAACATCTATAATCATATCGTACAAAAGGTATCGGAAGTTTTCGACGACATAAAACCCACTACCCGCCTCAAGCGCTTTATCTTTTGTTTTATCTGCGTAGCCGGAACATGGATACGACAAAGCCGGCAGTATAAACTTCGACTCTACACCGACAGACCCTGTCACAGGGTCAGATTCGGATAATTAGATGCTTTATATCTGCCTGAATCGCCTGCTTGAGAAACAAACGGGCAGGGAAAACTATGCCCAAATGTATCCTCACGCCCCTTTTGCCCCATCTTTTTCGCGTTGAGTACCGATGAACGTACCTTGCCGACATCAAAATCTCAACATATAACTCAAAAACCGTACAAAAATCGCGCCGAATATTTACGGAGTCTCTCCTGAAATTTTACCGAAAATGACAAATTATTTGGTTGCGGATTTTAGGTATTACAAAAAAGGTGTAACTTTGCATTTGCAATTTTGAAATGATAATTGATATGGAGACATTAAATATTGAAATCGTCAATCCGAAGGCTAAAATGCTTTTGTTGAATTTGGCTGAAATGAGATTAATTAACATTAAGTCTGATCCGACCTTATCGGAAGCGTTAGCCAAACTCCGTAAAAAAGAAGCCGAAGCGCCTTCATTAGAGGAAATAACGCAGGAAGTAGAAATAGTCAGACAGGCTCGATATGAACGAAAAATACAGAATAATAATTGACACCAACTTGTGGATTAGTTTTCTGTTGTCAAAAAAGTTTGATTTTATTGACAATCTGTTACAGACGGAAAAAATACAATTGATTTTTTGCGAAGAATTGTTTGACGAACTGGTAGAAGTAATAAGCCGTCCCAAACTAAGAAAAATCTTTACAAAAGATGACAGGGAATTAATATTCGGTATTATAAACAAATATGCGGTTTACATCCCTGTTGTATCAGCCATAACTGTCTGCAGGGATGCAAAGGATAACTTTTTGTTGTCATTGGCAAAAGATTCAAATGCCAATTATTTGCTTACCGGCGACAAAGATTTACTCATATTAAAAACCTTTGACAACACGCAAATAGTGACTGTAACTGAATTTCGAAACGAAAAAAGATGAATAAAGACATGAACCTTTTTTATTATGGCCAACTTTCAGGGGAAGCAGGGGTACATTTCTTCATTTTATCTGCCGACGCCATCTTCCGTTCATCCGGAAACAGTAGCGATAAGAAAAAGTCGGCATAATTTTTATGAGAAATAAAATAATGTTTATATTTGCATCATGGAAGAAATAAATGGACAGCAGGTTTATCCCGCATTGGTTTTGCTGGCTAATTTATAAATCTTTCTTTTTCTATCGGAGTAATTACAAAATAAAACAATTTAGCAGTCATTAAAAGATAAAAAATTATTATTTAACAAATAGCTTTCATATTATATAATCGTCAATAAAAATTATGAAACAAAACAATAGTATTAAAGCAAAACGCAGCTCGAAAGCCTACATCCTGTTTACGGCATTTATGGCTTTGTTAGTCATTGTCGGATTTGCATATTACGGCGTACCTTTTTTCTATGATTTTATGGAAGGGGAATTTGGCTGGACCCGAACCCAGATTACTTCCGGAAATGCAATCGGGAAATTATTGATTGGTCCGCTGTTTGGTTTCATTGCCGGTTGGCTGATTGATAAATACGGCCCGCGCTCGCTCATGATGACCGGTATCGTATTTGC
>JAISYY010000024.1 GCA_031269635.1 Tannerella sp.
CAGCGTCGATGTTTTTGTTTTCATAGACCTTCCGGAAATCCTGTTCGACGGCAATTTTCTTTTTGTACTTCTCTTCAAACTTTTTTGCCTGTTGATTAAGGACAGCCAAGTCGGGGTCACACAGGACGGCCACTTCGGCATTTTGCTGTTTCATCACTTCTTCGATGTGATTCTGTCCGCGACCGTTGACACCCAGTACGGCCACACGAATGCGGTCGTTGGCGCCAAACGCTTCTTTCGGAATAACCGTCGGACGGCTGACGGGAACCTTCGCTTCGCTCCCAAACACGGACGGCGTAATTGCGGAAACCACAGCCCCTGCTGCAGTAGCCTTTAAAAATTTTCTTCTTGTTGTATTCATAAGTTCTATATTAAATTACTGTCACTTGCCCGAAACTACTCAGCAAGTAATATCCATTTCTTTTTCATCTTGCAAAGTTAATCCTTTTTTTTGATTGTGTCTAACATGAGTAGATAATTTTTTCATTCACTGTACGCCCCCAAAACCTTATTGCTTCCCATTTCCAAAACACTTGCTTCAAAAGTATTTCATTTTCCTGCAAAAAAAAAATTCTTTTTGATGTTATATTTTTTTCTTTGCAACGTCATTAGGATGAATATGCAACTGGAACGGTTTAAAAAAGAGATTATTCCTCTCCGGCAGACGCTTTTTGCGACAGCCCTGAAATGGATGCAACAGGAAGAGGATGCCGAAGATGCGACGCAGGAGACGCTGCTTCGCATGTGGAATATCCGTGAGCAATTGGATACGGTGGCCAATCCGGGAGCATTTGCCATGCAGACTGTCAAAAACATCTGTATCGATCATCTGCGAAGGCGGAAAGAAAAAACGGCTATTGATGATTTTCTTGTGGAAACTGACGGCGAAACGCCTTATGCGGAAATCGAACGGAAGGACGCCGTCGAGCTTGTCAAGAGGATTATCGAGCAACTGCCGGTCGTGCAGCAAACGATTATCCGGATGCGTGACATCGAAGGATTCGAGTTGCAGGAAATTGCAGCAGTAACCGGTACGCAGGTAAATGCCGTCACGGTGAATCTCTCCAGGGCGCGAAAAAAAGTACGGGATCAATATATGAAAATAATGGATTATCGAATATGAGAAAGAAAAAAATAAACATCGAACTGCTGATTGAAGCGTATTTCAACGGATTGACCAGCTTGAAGGAAGAACAACTTCTCCGGGACTATTTCCGGGAAGACGACCTGCCGGAAGCGTTGAAGGTTTACCAGCCGATTTTCCGCTACCTGGCTGCCGAACGGAAGGAAAAGCGCCGCCGCACACGTGTTCTGCCGCTGGGGAGAAACGCCCGGAAATGGAGCGCAGCGGCTGCCGTTCTGCTCCTGTGCATCGCGTTGCCGTTTGCCATCCGTACGCACGGAACGGCATCGCCGGAAATCTCGCAAGTGTATATCAACGGGAAAAAACATACGGATATCGGACTTATACGGTCGGAGGCGCTCAAGTCTCTGGAACATCTTGCCGAAAGTAATGAGTCGGCGCTTTCTTCGCAGGTCGAAGCGCTGGAATCGTTTTTCCGGCAACAAACAAACATGGAATGATATGGATATGACAAGGAAAATCATCTTTTTACTGTGCCTTCTCGCCGCTTGCGGGTTTGTAAACGCACAGAAAGGTTTGCACATTGACGCTGTTTTCAACGACTACGGCAAACAAAAGGGAACCGTCTTCATTGAACTGGAGAAAGACGTGTTGGGACACCATACCCGTATCAGCCGCTACAAGAGCCTGACAACCCCCTGCGATCCCGAAATCATCCGTGTGACGCTGGATGCGATCCGGACCGATCTGAAGAACGGGAAAATTCTGATGGAATCGCAAAAGGACGGGATAACGGAAACCGGATATTATCACCCGGCAAAGAAGGATGACTCGGAGGAAGAATACATCCTGTTCAGCGCCAAATCAAAAAAAATGACCCTGATCTACATTCGGGGCGCCTTTCCGCCCTCGCAATTAGAAAAGGAATTGTACAAACTGAAGGATTTATTCATCAAAGTAAATAATAAACGAATCAAATTATAAGTATTATGAAAAAAATTGTAAGACTGACAGCATGCGCCCTTTTAGCGATTTCCCCCCTATGGGCGCAGGAGAACGCCGTAGCAAAAACAGGAACGGCAGGGGAAACGGATGACCGGAATTTTAAAAGTTTGGTATCGCTGAACGGCTCATCCTACGACTTCATCTTCAACTGGATGAAAAAACCGGCCGAAGCGCACTGGACAGGTATCGGCTTTGCCTTTTCCAATCTGGAAAACCTGCAAGGTGCGGATCTGAATCCGAACCGTTCCTATTCGGTTTTGTTAAACCTGACGGACTATACGGTTCCATTGAATTATCATTTCCTTTTCGTTACCGGTCTGGGTTTTGACTGGTCGCGCTACCATTTCAGGGGAAATACCGGCTTGCAGTATGCCGACGGCATCGCTAACTTCGCCAAAGACCCGGAACGGGAATACAAATCCAGCAAACTGCTGGTCTATTATGCGACGATTCCCATTATACTGGAATACCAGACAAAATCGCATTTCTTCATATCCGGAGGGATAGAAGGATTAGTCAAGTGTTATTCCAAATCGCAGTTAGACATCCGGCGACCGCAAGGCAATATTGAAAAAATCCACTACCGCAATCCGAATATCCCGCCATTGAACGCCCGCTTCGTATTGCGGACAGGATTTGAACATTTCAGTTTCTTCGGATATTACCAGCTTTTTTCCATGTTCGAGAAAGGAAAAGGCCCGGACGTCCGTTCTTTCGGCATTGGCCTGATGCTTCATTAACCGTAAGGCTTTCAACGTTATATCGCGCCGTGCACGCAATATAAAAAACCGGGAGGCAGGGGAAATTGTTCCGCCATGCCTCCATTTTTTTCATTCTTTTTTTGTCATCCAAAAAAATTTCTATACCTTGCCACTGTTTTTCAGGCAGGTTAGCCGGATGATACAATAATTCTTCCAATCAGCCCGCTGAATTTAAACGACTAACATATTTTATAACACTTCATCATTTGTATAATAAGCAATGGACAACATCATCATGCACGAGCAGCTTACTATTAATGAGCAGAATCCCATCATTGCAAGGCTTTACGATTATGATCACTTTTCATATCCCTGGCATTTCCACAGCGAATATGAAATCATTTACGTAAAGGAAAGCCACGGGGAACGCTTCGTCGCCGACAGCGTGGAAGTTTTTAATCCGGGAGATGTGATTTTGTTGGGGAGCAATTTGCATCATTACATGCGAAGCCACGAAATTTATTACAAAGGCGATCCCGGATTGAGGGTAAAAGGAGTCGTCATACAGTTCGCCCACGACTATATGGCGCACGCCATCCATAAATACGCCGATTTCACACACATAAAATCATTGCTGAACCAGGCAAAAAGAGGTTTTTACTTTCCCCACCCCCAGAACAGCGAGCTTATTCAACGCATCGAAGCCCTTCCCCGTCAAAGCGGAATTTACCGCATCATCGACCTCCTGCTCCTGCTGGACAAAATGGCGGCGTTCAAAGACAAACGTTTCATGGGCAGCCCCCATTTCAGTGAAAACACATCGGAATATTCCGGCAACCGGATCGAAAAAATACTCTCCTTCCTGAATTACCACTACACCGAAAATATAAGCCTGAACGACATGTCTTCCAGATTTTCCATGAACGCTACCGCTTTTTGCCGCTATTTCAAACAGTATGCCGGCAAATCTTACATTGACTATATCCAGGATTTGCGTATAGGCTATGCCTGCAAACTGCTTATCGGCACATCTTATGACATTTCCCAAATCAGCATCGAATGTGGTTATAATACGGCCTGTCATTTCAATAAGATATTCAAACGGAAAACGGCCCTGACCCCTTCCGAATACCGCAACAAATTTATCCGGTAAGGCCTCCGTAAAACAAGCTTGTCCCGCGGGTCGCAGGACAGCCGGGCTATCGCTTTACCGGATTTCATGCTCCGGCGCCAGCCGTGACGCGGCCCGGATTATTCGCGCGGTACATCGAAAAAAAAGGGCGAATCTCACGATTCACCCTTTCCTTTTTCAACGAGTTTACCCTGTTTTCAATCACTAATCAATATCTTATATCGCCGGCCTTCTGTCACGACGACATAGATACCGGCAGGCAGGACAGCGTTGATCGTTTCGCCGGAGGCATACGGGAGGATGCTCACCAGCGAACCGGTTACATTATAGATATACGCCTGCCCGGCGGCAGCGCCGGCGACGTACAGGCGGTTGCCGTAGCCCCATACCCGTACACCGGCGATGTGCTCGTTGGCGACGCGCGAAACGGCGGCTATCGTAATCGTTATATCCTGCTGTATGTAAACGATACGGACGGTATAGGTGCCGTTGCTGTTGGGCGTAATCGTTACGCCGCCATCGTCATCAGGCAGGGACGTGCGGTTGGTCGTTACCTGCGGCACGTAACCTTCCGGCAGTGAGGCAAGCGGCGTAAGAGTGATAACCAGATTATGGGCGTTTTCGATTTGACGGAGACCGGCCGGCGGATCGCTGCTAAAGTGTGGCGATACCGTCAGCGTTACATCATGGAAAAACTGCAATGGCGGTAACGGCGGCGTTTCCTCCGTGACGGTTATCATTGCCGCCCGGCTGGTAACGGTGGCGGTCTGCGTGCCGTTCACGCTGCTGTTCGTGTTCGTGACGACGACGTAGTAGTACGTTGTGCCGACCGTGGCAGTCGAGGGCGTGTAGCTTGCACCGGTTGCGCCGCTGATGGACGTGCCGCCGGCGTT
>JAISYY010000098.1 GCA_031269635.1 Tannerella sp.
GTCCGGCTCTTTTTCGATTTGTGCCTTGAGGTCTTTTGCCTCAAAATGTTGCCTGTGTTCAGGCGAATACAGTTTGCCGTTGACAGTGAGTACAACGCCTTTCAGCAAACGGCGGACAGCATCAACCGTAAAGCCGATTTTTTGACAAAGGTCTGCAATGCGGACTTGTTCTTTCATCATCGGGAATATGCTGCGCATCACGTTTAATTCTTTCTACGCTTTGCATGACTCGTAATCCTGCTTTGCTTTTTGCAGTTTGCTTTCCATGGTATTGAGTTCCTGTTCCTGTTCCTTTTCATACAGATACTCATCCATATCCAGAGACAGACCTATACCTTCGGGATTGCCGGACACATCGGTTTTTTGACTGAACAGCCATCGGGCGATTTTTTCCTTTTCGTCCACACTCCAGTACATTCCGACAAAATTTCCGCTCCATGCATCGGATGCCGCAAAGTGGTCGATTTCCTGATATGTTATTTCCAGATTGATTTCAATATTTTTTGTCTGGCAAAAAACAGTAAACGGACAAAGAAAAACAAAGAAAAATAAAAATCGGTGTTTCATTCGTATAAAAATTTTATTTCACCGGCAAATGTAAAACATTTTTTCAATTCATACAACAACAAAACCAACTGCATTTTATGGCAAAGTGATAAATGCAACGGATCATAAAACGCCTTTCGTGCTGGGCAATTCATATTTGTAAACATCGCGTCTGACAGCCATTTTTATGGCTTTGGCAAGCGCTTTGAATATACCTTCGGCTTTATGATGTTCGTTTTCGCCTTCGGCTTTTATATTAAGATTCATCCTTGCCGCATCGCTTAATGACTTGAAGAAATGAAAGAACATCTCCGTCGGCATCTCTCCTATCTTTTCGCGTTTAAACGTCACATCCCAAACAAGCCATGACCGTCCGCCGAAATCAAGCGCCACGCTACACAAGCAATCGTCCATGGGCAGGCAATAGCCATAACGCTCTATACCGCGTTTATCGCCCAACACTTTCAGGAGGGCTTCGCCAAGCGCTATCGCCGTATCTTCTATCGTATGATGCTCATCCACATCAAGGTCGCCATTCACTTTTACTGTCAGATCCATACCTCCGTGCTTCCCTATCTGTTCGAGCATGTGGTCAAAGAACCCTATTCCGGTAGTTATGTCGCAGGCGCCGCGTCCGTCAAGATTAACGGCTACGTATATGTCTGTTTCTTTCGTTTTACGTTTCACGGTAGCCTGGCGTTCTCCGGCAAAAAGAAAATCTTTAACCTTGTCCCACGAATCAAATGTACAGTAACGTTCTTTCTGCACTCCCCTGCCCTCTTTGCCGTTTCCCACACCGGACCCGGATTCCGCAGCGATCAGAATACCTTTGCATCCGAGATTTCCGGCCAGTTCCATATCCGTTTCCCGATCGCCGATGACGTATGAATTTTCAAGGTCATAATCGCCGGTCATATATTCCTTAAGCATTCCCGTTCGCGGCTTACGGTTTGGCGAACCGTCTTCGGGAAAAGAGGTATCAATAAGCACATTGTCAAATCGAACGCCTTCGCCGGCAAACACTTCCATCATTTTATGCTGCACGCGGTCAAAATTCTCCTGTGGATAGGAAAGCGTACCCAAACCATCCTGATTGGTAACTATAACAAGTTCAAAATCAAGATTCTTACATATAAAATACAAGTTTCGTATAACTCCCGGAAGAAACACAAGTTGTTCAAGCGTATCAACTTGAAACGTTACGGGAGGCTCTACAATAAGCGTACCGTCACGGTCAATAAATAAAACTCTTTTTTTCATTCAAACACGATTAACAGTTTAAAATTAAGAGTTGAGAATACGTTCGATTTTTAATTCTTAACTCTTAAACTCTTAATTCTAAAACGGCAAGTCTGTGCTGTCATCAGAAGATGATGATATTTCCGGTGTTAAGGGCGGCCGATTCGTAGCCGGTGCGAATCCGGCATCTGCCGGCACACCTTCGTCCGGATCTGTTTTCCATGCACGGATGTCATTATACCAGCGACCGTTATATTCGCGGCAGTCAATATCAAAACTCACTCTCAAAGACTGCCCTTCCTGAATATTATACTGGTCTATTTTGTCACCCCAAAGGTTAAACATCATTTTGCGCGGATATTGTGAACTTTGTTCGTACTCAATTACATAATCCTGCTTTTTCCATGTTCCGTTTTTTCCTTCTCCCGTCTGAACAGGCAGTACGGCAATAATTTTTCCTCTTACTTCCATAATTTATAATTGTTTCAATGCGTTTATTAATATTTCGTTTTCTTCCGCCGTTCCAACCGTAATACGCAGGCATCCGAGACACAAAGATACATTATTCCGGTTACGTACGACAACCCCCTTATCTACCAGTTTACTGTAAATACTATTTGCATCAGGCACTTTTACCAATAAAAAATTTGCATCCGACGGATATACTTTTTCCACCAAAGGAATTGCGGCCAGTTTCCCGGCAAAGATTTCACGCTGTTCAAGCAACATCTTCACCCATCCGTTCTTTCGGTCTTCATATTCCAACTGTTCACTTACAAATTTTTGCGTCAGCATATTTATATTGTACGGATATTTCACATTATTCAGGTAGCCGATTATCCGTTCGGAAGCGAAAGCCATGCCGCACCTCACGGAAGCAAGTCCCCACGCTTTGGAGAATGTCTGCAAAACAATCAGACCCGGATGTTCATCCAGCGCCTCTAACCACGACGACCGGGATGAGAAATCAACATACGCTTCGTCCATTACCGTGATTCCCCCGAAACCGTTCAATATTTTCAGCGTTTCGTCGCGATCCATGAGGTTACCCGTAGGATTATTCGGTGAACAAAGAAATATCACCTTTGTTTTTTCGTCAACCGCTTTCAAGATCCGCTCCGCATCAAGCGAATAATCATCATTCAGCAATATCCTGCGATACTCGACACGGTTAATATCGGCGCATACATTATACATGTTATAGGTCGGATCTATCGCCACAATATTATCTTCTTTCGGTTCGCAAAAGATACGTATAATCAAATCTATCGGTTCGTCGCTACCCACTCCCAGCATGATTTGCGAAGGACGTACGTTTTTAATTCCCGCTATTTTCGCTTTAAGTTCCTCCTGTAACGGATCCGGATAACGGTTATAAGGCGTATTCATCGGATTCTCATTTGCATCAAGAAAAACCGAAGCCTCCCCTCTAAATTCGTAACGCGCACAGGAATAAGGCTTCAGATTACGTATATTTTCCCTAACCAGCTTTGATATTTCAAGCATAACGTATAATAATTTGTGACAAAGATAGTGAATGTCGCGGAGAATACAAAGTAAACCTGTTTGTGATAACAATTAATAACAGTTGATGGTTAAACTTTAGCCCAAGTATTGCAGTGTTATACTTCACACTGCAAAAGATGAATTTAAAACTGTCGCATCGTCATTGCGAATCCGCAGGATGAAGCAATCCGGAAATGTCGATAACGGAAAAATGTAACACTTATTTTCTGACGACTCCTTCGTGATGCAAAATAATAATTCCGTCTTTGGCATTGGACCTGACTATCATTTCGGCGACGATTTTATCATCGTCCGTTAACTGTACACGGCTTGTTTCACCCGATTTGATAATATCAACCTGTTCTGCTGCTTTTATGACTGGTATCATAGTTATCTCCGCTTTCGGAATTTTTTTATGTAAAGGCGGCGATTTTATCCGAATTGTCGATATTTCTTCCTTGTATCCTTTATATTTAAGATTTTTTTCAACAGATTAAAAAGATTTTTTTATATTTTTGCCGGAAATATAATTTATTCATAAAAAATTAAGATATGTCAGACAAAAAGTTAAGTAAATTGGTTGTATCCCGGCGGTCGTTTCTCAGGTCGGGAATGATATTGACGGTTGGATTGCCGATGTTGCGTCCGTATTCATTGTTTGCTAACAGCGGGGCAAACGCCGCATCCGACCCGCTTTTCACTGCTTTCCGGAATCCTCCGGTGACGGCAAAACCCTTTGTTCGCTGGTGGTGGAACGGCGATAAAGTCACTGCCCGCGAAATCCTCCGCGAGTTGGACGTTATGAAAGACGCCGGCATCGGAGGAGTGGAAATCAATCCGATAGCCTTTCCTGGCGGAGACGATTTGGGGATTCCTTCGCTCGAATGGCTCAGTCCCGAATGGATTGAGATGGTAAAAGTAGCGTTGAAAGGCGCCGAAGAACGCGGAATCGTCTGCGACATCATTGTCGGCTCGGGATGGCCCTTTGGAGCGGAGTTTTTGCAGGGCGACGAACAGTCGCAGTTGCTGACGCTGACCTGCCGTAAGGTGAAAGGCCCGGCTACCGTCACGGTCGAAACGGCAGAACTGTTGAAAGAAGCAGCGCCGGAAGGCGTGTCTATGTATAAGGGTGCGACGAGCGAGATTCATTCGATCTGTCTGGCGCCCGTGCAGATGGATACGTTCACTCCGCCTGTATGGATAGGGTTTGGGGATCAGGGTATGGGGTATGGGGATCAGGGTATGGGGTATAGTGGAAGCCCTACACCCCAATCCCCAACCCCTATACCCCAATCCCCCACGATTCGCATTGAGGTGCCTGCGGGCGAACACGTGCTGTATGCGATGGTGAAAGTGACCGGTTTTCAAGCGGTCATCAACGGCGCTCCGGGCGCAGCGGGGCCGGTGTTGAATCATTACAATAACCGGTCGGTCATGAAGTTTCTCAACCGCATGTCGGATAAACTTTTTCCCGCTATCGAAGGATTGAAACCTTTCCGTGCCATGTTTTGCGACAGCATGGAACTCGAAGGCGCTAACTGGTGTTCCGATTTTATAGCTGAATTTAAACGGCGCAGAACGTACGACGTCACTCCTTATCTGCCCTTTATCCTCTACAAAGTGGGACACATGGGACGTCCGATGCAGAGCGCCGACGCTACTCAACTCTCCGGCGCGGCAAAGGAAGAAGTGGAGCGTGTACGTTACGATTTCTTCGTTACCTGCATGGAAGTCATGCGCGACCGTTTCCTGATTCCATACACTCAATGGTGTAACGCACACGGCTATAAGTCGAGGGTGCAGACCTACGGACGTGAATTTCATCCGCTCGAAGCCTCGATGAACATTGATATCCCGGAATGTGAAACTTGGATGTGGAGCAACGACGGCAGCGGTAACCGCGATTTTGCAAAGAATCCTACTTACACCAACGTCAATAAGTTTGTGGCTTCGGCGGCGCATTATGCCGGCAAAAAAATTGTCAGTTGCGAGGAATCGACCAACACTTCGGTGGTGTTCAACATGACTTTGGAACGACTGAAAATGTCGGGCGACATGAGTAATCTTTCGGGCGTAAACCATTCGA
>JAISYY010000130.1 GCA_031269635.1 Tannerella sp.
TGAGTGAATTTATGCAAGAATTTTTCAAGTTAATATTAATAGAAAGGAATATATTATATATGAGAACTAAATTTTTAGCGTGTACAATAGCATGCCTGATATTGGGCTGTCTGAACGGATGCGGCGACAACGAGTCTTCTACCCTGGAAGGGATTGAGGTATATCCCGAATCGGGACGAATCAACCTGGGCGAACTGCTGCGCATCGACGTGGCTCCCGTTCCGCGCGGCGCCGATGTGGAGTTTACGTGGAAATCGGAAAATCCGGAAATAGCTGCCGTATCCAACATAGCTGCCGTGTCGTTTGTCGGCGTCGTGGAAGGCGCGGACGTGGGCAACACGAATATCGTTGTTTCTGCGGGCGGTTTTACCAAAACGATCCCTGTGGAAGTTTATGAAGTGACCCTGCAGGAGAAACTGGCTGCGCTGGGCGCGAAGGGCATATGGCTTTTTGAAGATGCGAACAACCTCGAAAAGGCAACGGTCGGTAATAACCTGGTTGCTTACAAGATGGAGGGGAACCGCACTGTCGGATCGCCTTCGCTGGAAGGATTCTCGCAGGTGGCCGGCCCGACAAAACGGAAACATGCCGTCCGCGTGCCGAAACAGAGCTATTTCAAATGTGATCACGGTTTTGCTGCCGGCAGTAACGGTAAAGTAACGGAATACACGCTGCTGGTGGACGTGAAAGTACCCGTCCTGCAGCAGTATTACAGCATTTTTGAAACGGACAACCTGAATATGGGCAGCGACGGCGACGGCTTCATCCGTCCCGGCGCCGACTGGGGTATCCGCGGAAACTATACCGACAAGACCCGGTTTGAAGCGAACAAATGGTTTCGGATGGTCATCACCGTCAAAGCCGGAAAAGCAAGATATTACCTGAACGGCAGGTTTATCGATGAAAAGACTCCGGGCGCCGACGGTCATGCTTCGTGGTTACCGGAAGGCGTGCTGCTGTTTGCCGACGAAGACGGCGAAGACAACGAGTTCGACATCGCCGGCATCGCTATCTGGAATAACGCCTTAGGCGACGGCGACGTCGCAACCCTGGGCGGCCTTTGATCTGCAAGGCCGGACTGTCCGGCAACTGTTTTACTGGAAGAAAGTCCCTGCATGGCTTGCCATGCGGGGACTTTTTGCAAAGGGATGATTTGTTTTTCAAACCAAATTGCAGCATTTACTCCGCGCCGGCCACCGTCCCCGTCCCCGTCGTACAGGGAAACATGTCTCAAGCATTTATACTATATAACTATCTTCCCAAATATTTTGTCAAAAGAAAATAATTGTATATTTTTATCACTGATTAATACAGTTAATTTATTATGATACGATTTGAAGCGCTTACATTTGTCATGATAGCAAATGCGGCACATTAGGATTTCTTCTCGTGGGTGAGCAAGGTGCTGGTAGTCATTGTTGACAATGTCCGGGGACATTTGGAAATGCTATTGTTGCAAATTGAAAGCGGGTGACTTGCCTGTTTGTCTAACCGGATACAGGCGTAAAAACAATGGCATCTCAAAAAAGAATCAACTTGTTTTTATGAATAATTTTTTTTACTTTTGCGACTTGGTTTGGGCTACAAAGTTAAATGTTTTATCAGACATAAGTACTTTGTCCGAAAAAAGGACCGCTAATCATTAGCAAACAAATTTAATATAATAAGTTAAACAAACATGATTACAAGGAAAAACATTTCCCGCAGGGATTTCATTCGCCGGACGGCTGCGGGCGCCGGCATGATAGCATTAAGTCCCGCCAACAGCCTGTTGGCTCATCCGGCCAAAAGTTTCTGGCCGAAGAATGCAAAAAAATATACGCTTTACATGATCGGACACGCACACCTCGACTTCGTGTGGCTGTGGCCATGGACCGAAGGGCTTGCCGTCGTGCACAGCACGTTCCGCTCGGCGCTTGAGCGGATGAAGGAAACGCCCGACCTGGTGTTTACGTGCAGCTCGGCGCTGTTTTATCGGTTAGTGGCGGAAAACGACCCGGCGATGCTGGCCGAGATTCGTCAGCGCGTGGCCGAAGGACGCTGGAACGTGGTCGGCGGCTGGTGGTTGGAACCCGACATGAACATCCCCTCCGGCGAAGCTATGGTACGCCAGGGACTCTACGGACAGCGCACACTCCGCGAACTGACCGGACGGCAGGCGACGGTAGGCTTCACCGCCGATTCGTTCGGACATGCCGGCACCGTGCCGCAGATCCTCAAGTTGCAGGGCATGGAAAACTACGCCTTTATGCGTCCCGGTGGCGGCGAAAAAGACTTGCCTTCCAACCTCTTTTGGTGGGAAGCACCCGACGGATCGTCTGTCCTGGCTTACCGCATTCATCACCATTACGGCAGCCTCGACCAGGGCGAAGCGCTCACCACCCGCGACGACCTCCGGCAGGTGGCCGAATATGTCCCCCAGCATCCTTTCCCGGCGGTGATGAAGTTCTTCGGCGTCGGCGACCATGGCGGCGGCCCCTCCAAAGCTCACATCCGTGTCATCAACGAGTGCCGGGCGGAAAAGGACGC
>JAISYY010000138.1 GCA_031269635.1 Tannerella sp.
TAACCGGAGCTTCCTACGGAATAGGATTCGCAATAGCATCCGCACTGGCCGAGGCCGGGGCAACAATCGTATTCAACGATTTAAAGCCCAATTTGGTAGAAGATGCCATTGAAAAATACAGCGCCGAAGGCATCGACGCCCACGGATACGTATTTGACGTGACAAATGAAGAAAGCGTGAACGCCGCAATTGCCAAAATCGAAAAAGAAGTCGGCGTTATAGATATTCTTGTAAATAATGCCGGCATCATCAAGCGCATACCCATGTGCGAAATGACGGCCGCCGAGTTTCGACAGGTCATCGACGTCGACCTGAACGGCCCGTTCATCGTAGCCAAAGCCGTCATCCCTTCCATGATTAAAAAAGGACACGGCAAAATCATAAACATCTGTTCCATGATGAGCGAACTGGGCCGGGAAACCGTTTCCGCCTACGCCGCCGCAAAGGGAGGGCTTAAAATGCTGACACGCAATATAGCATCGGAATATGGCGAATATAATATACAATGTAACGGCATCGGACCGGGTTATATAGCAACCCCCCAAACGGCACCGTTACGCGAAAAACAGGCGGACGGTTCGCGCCACCCGTTCGATTCTTTCATCATAGCAAAAACGCCGGCGGCAAGGTGGGGCACAACCGACGACCTGAAAGGCCCGGCCGTATTCCTGGCTTCCGACGCCTCCAACTTCGTAAACGGACATGTCCTTTACGTCGACGGCGGAATCCTCGCTTATATAGGAAAACAGCCGAAATAAAATAAGGCTGTCTCAAATTAACACATGAAGAAAGAGCGCCGATACGGAAGAGCGCGACCCTCCAAGGGTGGCCGCGACCGATAAAAACCCGGAACTCCCAGCTGGCCAGATCCGGGCGGATTATATAGGACAAATAATATCTTCCCTGCTCACATCACTTGACACTACAACACTGCAAGGTAAAGCAATCCTGCCGCGACAGCGCCACATATCGGCGCTACGACGGGCAACCATGCGTAACGCCAGTTGCTGTCCCGTTTACCTTTGATAGGCAGCAGGGCGTGTACAATTCGCGGTCCGAGGTCGCGTGCAGGGTTAATAGCATATCCCGTTGTCCCGCCCAGCGCCATACCAATGGCTACAATCAGGATTGCAACGGGGTACGGCCCGTCCATTTTCGCCCCGCCGACCATTAATATGGCAAACACCAGCACGAACGTCCCGATAAACTCACTCAGGAAATTGGAGAAAAGATGCGGAATGGCGGGGCTGGTTGCAAATACGCCCAGTTTAGTATCTGCACTTTCTTCCGCATCGAAATGAGGCTTGTACATCAGGTATACTAAACATGCACCCGTCATCGCGCCAAGTATTTGTGCGATGATATAACCCGCAATATTGCCGCTGAAAGAGCCGGTTATCGCCAGTCCGAGCGTCAGCGCCGGATTCAGGTGCGCACCCGAATAGGGCGCCGCAATGAATGCGCCGACAAACACCGCAAACCCCCAACCAAACGTTATGACAATCCAGCCCGACCGGTTACCGAACGTCTTTTTCAACGATACATTCGCACAGACACCTCCGCCAAGAAGAATCAGGAAGGCTGTGCCGATAAACTCAAATAAAATATCATGACTCATAAGTAATATATAATTTGTTGTTAACGATCTAAGATTTTATCCATGTCTGTGCACGGTAGATAGCATCTGCCCATTTCCGTTTGGCGCGGTGCGAATCGAACGCGGGATCCGGGTCGAACGTTGCCTCGATGTGCCACTGCCGGCGTATCTCGTCCACACCCGACCAGTAGCCGACGGCCAGACCTGCCATATAGGCCGCTCCCAGTGCGGTTGTCTCCACCGTTTGCGGACGTATCACCGTCCGGCCCAAGACGTTGGACTGGAACTGCATGAGCAGGTTGTTCCGCGATGCGCCGCCGTCGACGCGCAGCTCTTTCAGTCCGATACCGGCATCCAGGATCATGGCGTTTACCACATCCATTGTCTGGTAAGCGATGCCTTCCAGTGCGGCGCGGGCGATATGCGCATCGGTTGTACCACGCGAAAGGCCAACGATTGTTCCGCGTGCATACTGGTCCCAGTAAGGCGCCCCCAATCCCGTCAGTGCAGGGACAAAATAAACGCCCCCGTTATCCTCCACCTGCGCGGCCAACGCTTCGATTTCCGACGAAGAACGGATGATTTTCAGCCCGTCACGCAGCCACTGCACAATAGCGCCTGCCACGAAAATGCTGCCTTCCAGCGCATACGAAGTAATGCCGTCGAGCTGCCAGGCTATGGTCGTCACCAGGTTATTTTTGGAAACGACCGGCTGTTCACCCGTATTCATCAGGATGAAACAACCGGTGCCGTAAGTGTTTTTCACCATTCCCGGTTCGGTACACATCTGTCCGAAAAGCGCCGCCTGCTGGTCGCCGACGATACCTGCAACAGGCACATGCGAAGCAAAAAGGGTCGTCGCCGTATGCCCGTATATCCCGGAAGAAGCCTTCACTTCGGGCAGGATACTCCGAGGTATGTCAAACAGTTGCAGCAGTTCGTCGTCCCATTCCTGCGTGTGAATGTTGTACAGCATGGTACGCGAGGCATTGGAAACGTCCGTCACGTGCACGGCACCTTTCGTCAGTTGCCAGACAAGCCATGTGTCAACCGTTCCAAAAGCCAGTTGTCCCTTTCCGGCCTTTGCACGTGCACCTTCCACATTGTCGAGTATCCATTTGATTTTAGTTGCGCTGAAATAGGCGTCAATAATCAACCCCGTCCTGTCGCGTATGAGAGAGAGCAGCCCCCTCGATTTCAACTCGTCGCAATACTCGGCGGTACGCCTGTCCTGCCAAACGATCGCATTATAAAGCGGCCGGCCGGTCGTCCTGTCCCATACAACAGTCGTTTCCCTCTGGTTCGTGATGCCGATAGCGGCTATGTTCGTGCCGTTGATACCGATTTTAGTGATAGCTTCGGCAGCTACGGCAGCCTGCGACGACCAGATCTCGAAAGGGTCATGCTCCACCCAGCCGTCGCGCGGGAATATCTGCGTAAACTCCTTCTGCGCTACCGAACAAGCCTCGCCTTTG
>JAISYY010000218.1 GCA_031269635.1 Tannerella sp.
ACGTGTAGAGTTAGAAATTCAAATTAAAACCAAACGAATAGATCTTAGTCAGAGGCATGGAGTCACGGGCGTAATCATCCTTTTGTTCCGGATCGTATCCTCCGTACATGTGCTTCAGCGTGAACAGGTTCTGACCCGTCAGGAAGAAGCGTGCGCCCGAGATGAACGTTTTCTTAAGCAACCGTTGCGGGACGGAATAGCCTATTTGCAGGTTTTTCAGTCTCATGTACGCCGCATTCTGTATCCAGTAGGTCGAATTTTGGGGGTTGTTCGAACTGGCGATAAACATGCGCGGGTAGTTGGAATCGGTTTGACCTTCCGTCCACATGTTGTCTTTCTGCCATTGCTGCACGTTTCCGGCATTGCTGAACGCCCAGGCAAGGTCGCTGTTCAGATAACTGTCGCGTTTACCTACCCCCTGGAAAAATACGCCGAGGTCGAAGTCCTTATACGATACAAACAGGTCGAGGCTGTAGGTATATCGCGGAATCGTGTTACCGGTGATAATGCGGTCGTCGCCGTTGATCAGTCCGTCGGCGCTGTCGGGTATGCCGTCGCCGTCGGTATCAACCGTCAGCTGGTCAACATATTTCACGTCGCCGCCCTGCAGCCGTCCGTACTGGGCTACCGTCCAGGCTTTTGCGTCCGCGAATGTAGCGAACAGCCCGTCATCCTGCAATCCGTACAGCGAATTAATCGGATAGCCTTCACGGTTGGTACGCACGTCGAAATTGCTTACGATACCTTTCATGTCCAATATCTTGTTATGAACGTCCGATAGGGTGGCCGCCGCGCTGTACGTGAAATCGCCCTGCCGGTTTCTGTACGACACGGAAAGGTCCCAGCCTTTGTTCTCGACCTTGCCGGCATTCTGACGCGGACTGTTGCTGTATCCCATCACAGCCGGTATGTCCATGTTCATAAGGATATTATCGGTCGTCTTGACGTAATAGTCGAACACTACCTCCCATTTATTAAGGAAGCCGAGGTCTAACCCGATATCCGTCATCGTTGTAGTCTCCCACGTGATATCCGTCATTGCATAAGTGGTAGCGGCGTAACCGTCGGCTGCAATACGGTTGAAGACGACCGGTACATTCAGGTTGATATCCATGGAGAACGGATAGTTGCCAAGCCCTTCCTGATTACCGAGCTGTCCATACGAGCCGCGGATTTTCGCGTTGCTGAGCCACTCGAAGCCTTTCATAAACGATTCTTCCGAGATACGCCATCCGGCTGAAAACGACGGGAAGAAACCCCACTTGTAGCCGGAGGCGAACCGCGACGACCCGTCGTAGCGCATCACCGCTTCAAGCAGATATTTGCCTGCAAAGTCGTAGTTCAACCTGCCGTAATACGATTGAAGCGCCCATTCGTCGGCATTTCCATTGCCTGTCTGGTTCAATACCGGAAACGCCGCGAGCTGGTCGTACTGAAATTCGCTATTTTCGCGGTAGGCGTTTACGTTTTCCCAATAGTTGGTAATCTGCTGAAAACCGCCTATTACATGCAGGTTATGGTTGCCGAAACTCCTGTCGAAATTAGCCTGCACTTTCGTGTCCTGGTTCAGCGAATAATCTTTATTCATATACATGTTGCGCTGTTGAGGCCATCTGTAAACGACTTCTTCGTCCATATTATATGTTTCCACAATGTTTTTAAATCTTTTGTTAGTCGAGAAGTTCATCTTCGGGGCGTAAGCAAAGTCGAAACGTAACTCTTTGATTGGCGCCCACGATGCTTTCAGGTTGATAATAGCCTCCTGATAGTAGTTGCGATTGTATCCGGCGTATTTTTCCTGACTGTGCGCCCATGTGTTTGTGCCAAGTTGCACATACGCCGGATTTCCTGCGGGTGTAATATAGGGATAGATAGGCGCTGTACGGCGGATTTCTCCTAAAATAAAACCTATATTGTCATTTCCGTTTCCGGTCGGCTGGGTTACCAGCGAATGACGTCCCAATACGTCTATTCCGGCTGTAAACTGCTCCGAAAATTTGTAATCGGTATTCACGCGAAGGCTGTAACGTTTCAATCCTGTATCCCGCAGAAGTCCGGTCTGGTCTTGCACGCTCAGGGAAGCAATGGCGCGAAGTTTTTCGGTCCCGCCGCTGAAACTCAGGTTGTATTGCTGCTGAAATGCGGGCGTTTTATAAGTGACCGCCTGCCAGTCGGTATTCGGATAGCGATACGGGTCGGACGCCATATTGTTGCGATAATTGTTAATATGCTCCGTTCCATACATCACGCCGCCCGGCGCTCCGGTATCCATATTTCTGGAATCGTTTGACGATGCCAGGTCGTACAGTTCCATGTAATCAATCGATCCGAGAAACGTCGGCAGGTCGGTGGGTTGTTGCCAGCCCATATTCCCGCTGAAATTGACGGCGAACTTACCGTCTTTGGCGCGTTTGGTCGTAATCAGGATAACGCCGTTCGCCGCACGCGACCCGTAAATGGATGACGATGCGGCGTCTTTCAGGATAGAAATGCTTTCGATGTCGTACGAGTTGACCGCATTAATCGAGCTTGCAATCCCGTCCACCAGCACAAGCGGATCGCTGTTGTTAAGCGTTCCGATGCCGCGCACTCTCACTGATTCGCCTTCTGCACCCGGCTGTCCCGAAGTTGAAGAAATGGAAACGCCCGATGCCAAGCCCTGCAATGCAAGCGTCGTACTCATCACCGGACGTTTTGCCAAATCTTCACCACTTATTGCCACAACAGAACCGGTCAGGTTGACCTTCTTCTGCGTGCCGTAACCGACCACAACGACTTCTTCCAGCGCCTGCATGTCTTCGTGCAGCGTGATTTGCAGCGTTGTTTGGTTACCTACGGCGACTTCCTGTGTCACATAGCCTACGTAGGAAATTTGTAGTACGGCGTTGTCGGCGACGGTCAGTGTAAATCTGCCGCTTTCATCTGTAATGATGCCGTTCGTCGTGCCTCTTTCCTTCACATTCGCCCCGATTACCGGTTCACCTGTCTGGTCGACAACCGTACCCGTAATTCGGATTTTACTCTGCGCCGGCTCAAGCGTTTCCGAAGAATTACCGCCGCGGGCGCTTGCTGTCCCGATCCCCATCATCAGGAGAAAAGCGGACAGCATCATAATCTTTACAAGTTTTTTTAGTTTGGCATTTTTCATGCCATCAATTAATCTGTTTGTCATAAATTAAATAGTTTAAGTTTGTTTTTAACAAGGTACTTTTCCCGTTTTAAAGATGACGCGACCGGAAAATGGTACCGGAGTTTCCCGGTCGATTTACTGTCATTTGTTCATTTTGTTTTATTCCATAGGCAGTTTTTTTAATGATTAATTGTTAATTGTTGTTGTCTGTACTCCTACGGTATGACGGCGGAGACGATTTCGCTCCAGGGCCCTTTTTCGCCGCGGGTGTTTTCCCAGCGGAGGATGAAATAAACTTTTTCGCCGCGCTGCTTTTCGTCGAACGCGAGGGTAAAGGGCGTGTGCGTGTCGAAGGCCGAATGAATCAGTTCGTCGATCGACTGGGGTGGTTCCTGGAGGATCACCCAGCGGATTTCTGCGCCGTGCTGTCCTTCGGGTTTCTTTTTACCCTGACCAAAGAAATGAATCGTCAGCTGGCGAATCTCGCTGCTGTCAATCTCATAGCTGGGATGTTCACCGGCCACTTTTGACGGGGTACGCCCCGTTTTGTAAATCGGCAGACCGAGCGCCTCGCGGTCACCGTCGGTGAGGGCGCGATTGTAGTTCAGAAATTCCTTGATGTCGTGCCGTATCGTCTTTTCGAGCAAATCCCGAGCGATCGCACCTCGTAAAGACGACGTAACGGCACGACACAGTCCGGCCGGCGACGGAAATCCACGCCGGCGACAATATTTATTTGAATATGTTTTTGTGAATAAAAAAGTCTTTTTTCCGTGACTTAATTTGGGAAAAATGACGACAGGGGTATGTAATTTAAATGATTTATTTTTGCTGTCTCCAACGCGCATGCGGATACGCGCGTGTACATAATATAAATAGACTATATACGCCTGCTCATCTCTCTCTCTCTCTCTCTCTCTCTCTCTCTCTCTCTCTCTCTCTCTCTCTCTCTGCAAGGATTGTGCCAGACCTTCCGTCGAAAGGTTTAAAGATGCTTAAATTACAATTAATGGCGACGCTTGTTGTTAAGAGAAAATTCATAATCTGTGTTTTTTTAAGTAAAATACAATACCGGCGCCAAAGGTACAATTCTTTTTCAAGTGCAAAAATATTTTCGCGAAAAAAATAACGTCATTATGTTTTTTTAAGTATTTATACCCGTTTTCGGCGTTATACTCAGCGATTTGGCGGGCGATAA
>JAISYY010000270.1 GCA_031269635.1 Tannerella sp.
AATCCGTCGATGGTGGATTTTAGTAATATAACCTTGGAGGTGTCACTTAAACCGTTTAAGAAAAATGACCCGAAATATATAGAAGGCGTCTGCCGGACTGTTTTTCTTCAGTGGAAACAGTTGTTAAAACATGCGGATACGGTATCTGTTATGTTATGGACGGCTGACGGTTCGGAGATTCTCAGTTATACCGGCGACCAGAAGCAGCGGCTGGAATGGGCGATGTATATCGGCAACCCTAATACACAGCATGAGGTTAATTCTGAGCCGGAAACGCTTTCCCTCCATGAACGCGCTTATACATACATGGACAATCCGCCGGAATTTTCTTATGCGGATCTTAAATTTATTGTAAACACACTGAAAAAAGAGGGAGGAAAAATCATGGGAAAACCCATCCGGGTTGGCGCTACGTTTGACCCGGGACCGGAATTTGCCAAATCTCCGTTTAAGTACAAACTGCACCCGGAAATCTGTATGGGTAATACCATGGGAACGAAGACTTTTGTCTGCTGCTACGCTACCTTGAACGAAGACAGGGAAAAATATGCCGGATACCCTGACGGTATTCCCCGCGGGACGCCTTTTGGCGTTTTCTTCGGCAGGCAATGCCGGGCTTTTTTGTCGGATTTGAATTTTGATTACCTGTGGCTTTCCAACGGTTTTGGCTTTGGAATGGAAACATGGAGCGCGACAGGCGCCGTATTCGACGGGAAAGCGTTTCATAAGGAAAAACTTGCCGGTACACAACAGAAGATTATGGATTTCTGGAAAATGTTTCGTGCCGAATGTCCGGATTTCAGGATCGAGACGCGCGGAACAAATATGTCTACCGGCATTGATCTGGCAAGTGATGGCGTCGACCTGAGGGGAATTTACGGTGGCGGTTTCAACCTGCTGCCTCCGCCAAATTCGCCGTGGGCTGCTTTGGATGGAGATTTCGGACTGGAGTTGACCGGATACATGTCGCGCATGGCAGAGCTTCCCGACGAACGGTACATCTTCCGCTTTTATACGCACGACCCCTGGTGGGCGAACAGTCCCTGGCTGGACCGTTACGGCCGTGAAACACACGATATATATTTGCCGATGGCTGTTTCGAGAATCAATAAAAAAGGAGAAATCACACTTCCTACACATCTGAATTTCCTTTCCATCGACGATTCTTACGGAAATATGCCCGACCAGGTACCGGACGAAGTCATTCCCCATATCCTGCAAGGGCGCCGTATAGGGCCGGATCAGGCAGGGCCGGTCGTATGGGTATATCCTTTTGACGAATATCATAATCGGGCATACCGCCAACCGGAACGGCTGGGGGAAATCTATTATGGGGACTGGTTTATCCGACAGGCGCTCAATGACGGATTCCCAATGAATACGGTTGTTTCGGCAACAAACTTTGCAGCCCTGATGAAAAGCGGTTATAAAGGATTTAATGAATCCGTACTGGTAACCGTTGTTCCCGATCCCGGTTCGGAAGTCGAAAAGCAGTTGATGAGTTTCGTGAAAAACGGAGGAAAACTGATCATATATGGCCCTGCGACTCATGCGGGTAAAGAGTTTCTCGATTTTATGAACACAGGCTTGGCCGAACCTTTATCCGGCGAATTTGCCATTACTCCGCTGTCCGGTTTTGATGTGATACGAAACGGCTCTCCCGCCGGGATTCGTCATGATTTGCAAATGTCGGGCGGCGGAATGGAATCCGTTACGGACAGGCCGGATGATGCCGGGACGAAAATCCTGATACAGGCCCGTCAGGGAACAAATACGCGGGATATGGTTATTCTTCGCAGCGATGACGCATGGCATAGCGGAGCCGTATGTTATGTCCGCGGAACAAATTCGGCAAGCTATACCGGAGGAAAACTGTTGAGGCCGGATAATCCGGAACAGTGGTTTACGGGAGGCGCTTTGATGAGATACGGACTTGGAAAACTCGGATATTCCATTAAATATAACAAACATGCCGCATCGCAGAGAAATCCGGTAACCGTCATCTCCCGTCATGATAACGGATATATTTTCTCCGGCTATGTCCCGGACCAGACGGTGGAGCAATTATTCCGCTTCCCGCTGGGTGCACCGGTACTGACCGGCATGGAAACGGAACTTAAGGACGAATATGCTTCATACCGTTTACCGCGGGGATGGAGCCGGGAATGTCGCATATTTGTCGAACAAAGGGACGGTCTTCTGGCGTGTAAAGAAATGGCTCCGGTCGAGATCAATATAAAACGGAAAATAAATATAACAGGATTAAAAGACGCAACAGTACGTGTTTTTCCCGGAAAGGACGAAACCTATTACAAGGCAATGACGCATAATAATCATCATCCGGCAAGGCCTGATACATTGATTTCCATTAAAGGAAACGGCGTTTTTTATGAATACAGAAATGTGACCGGGCAAATGGTTTTTACGTGGTAAGGATGTGTTCTTTCTAAAAAATTAGATGTGCCAGTCCTGATTATAACTGTGAGAATTTTTGCTTTCTTTCGATATAAAATGAAAACAGCAAGCTTTTTTTACGTATTTCCGTTATTTCGGGGGTGATTGTTTTTTGTAAGTTTTCTGTCCTTATCGGCAAATATTCTTTTTTAAGTCGACGAAACTCGCGTTGTGCACGGAATACGGCGGCGGCATTTTTAAGATTACCTGTGATAAAAAATTTAACGGCGGCGATTACATCCAACCCGTAACGGATACGTAACGTTTTCCGAATGTCTTTTTCCGGCAGATTTTTATACAACATAAGCAGGTTATTGCGGAAATTCAGGAACGTTTTATGCGGGCTTTCCACATTTAAAGTCGCGCCTCCCACATGGTAAACGACCGATTCCGGCGTGCAGACAATGCGGTATCCGCGCGAACACAACCTCCAGCACATATCTATCTCCTCCTGGTGGGCGAAAAAACGGGCGTCAAGCCCTCCTTCTTTTTTATATATTCCGGTACGTATAAAAAGACATGCGCCCGTTGCCCACAATATGTCGGTTTGCCGGTCGTATTGTCCGTTGTCTTCTTCGACGGCATACATGACACGTCCGCGGCAGTACGGATATCCGTATTTGTCGATGAAACCTCCCGCCGCACCTGCATATTCGAAGTAGTTCCTGTTACGTTGGGAACGAATCTTCGGCTGTACGGCCGCAATGGTTTCGCCGGCGTCCAATACGGCTAACGGGGCGTCGAGCCAGCCGGGCGTTACTTCCACATCGCTGTTGAGTAATACCGTATATGCAGAATCAATCCTGCTTATCGCTTTGTTGTAACCTTCGGCAAAACCGTAGTTTTTATCAAATGCGATGAGCCGTACGGAAGAGAATTTCTCTTTAAGCATTGCGATGGAATTATCCGTCGAACCGTTATCCGCCACAACGATTTCGGCGATTTCCGAAGGCGTGTTTTTTAGTACGGACGGAAGAAATTCTTCCATTAACGCTTTCCCGTTCCAGTTTAATATGACAACCGATACTTTCATTTTTACATTATTTTATTTTTAACATCAACTGTTTCCCTCTTATATTTCCACCGTTTATGCGACCAGAGCCAGAATGCCGGATCACGCAGGATAGATTTTTCCATACGCCGGATATATTCTTCGGTGATACAAAATTCGGGCGTTTTCTTTGAATCGTCTGTCATGAGTTGAAGATCAATGGAATAATATCCCCGTTTTATTTTTTTTACATCGACAAATATAACGGGAATATCAAATTTTTTGGCAAGTCGTTCGGGGCCGGTCAATATTGCCGATTCCTGGTTGAGAAAACGGCTCCAGTAATGGATATTTGCCTGGCTGGGCGTCTGGTCGGCCATGAAAACGATAAGGCCGGGCGTCTTTGTCTGTTTTAGCCTGACGATATCGCGCACTACTTCATTCTTTTTTATGCATATAGCCTGAAAGCGTGTACGTAAATAGATAAACAGCCGGTCAAACGCTTTGTTTGTTAACGGACGATAGATCTGATGCACCTGCACGTCACCGCCAAAACAAGCCGTAAATCCCGTGAACCACTCCCAGTTTCCGTAATGACCCATTACAAGCATCATACAAGTATGTCCTTGCTCCAATAGAGGTTTTATCATTTCGGGATTGTTAAGGTGTGCACGACGTAATAATTCTTTCCGGGATATCCCCGTCAATTTTATTGTTTCGACGATATAGTCGGCAAAATGATGATAAAATCTCCGTTCAAGTCTGTACAGATCTCCGGCCGGTTTGCCGGGGAATGAATTTTTCATGTTGATTCTTACGATCTTCCGCCGATAGTGAATTATATGATATATAATAAAGTATAGTATATCAGATATAACATATAATACCGGCATAGGCAGTAAGGCATGTATTTTCATCCATATAAATAAGAGAATGTATAAAATTTTATTTCCCATTGTTCAGTCGGTTATTTCAGCTGTTAAAGCGGTTTTATTATCATTCCAACCCGTCATTCGTACGGAATGTATTGTATTGCAAAGCTCTTTTTGATACGTAATTTCCGTTTTTATATAGTTTTCGGTAAATCCATACATGAATTTTCCTTTTTTAGCATGTTCAAACAAAACCTTTCCCGTTTTGCCCGTATGTGATTCGTAAAAGTCATGCAATCTTTTTTCGGACAAATCAAGAAGTTGTCTGCTCCGTTCATGTTTAACTTTGTGCGGAACAGCGGGAGTGATTTTAAGCGCCTGTGTATTGGGTCGTTCCGAATAACTGAAAACGTGTAATTGCGTGAAGGGGATGCTTTCGATGAAAGTTTTACCTTCGTTGAAAAACTCATCCGTTTCGCCGCGCGTACCCGCGATGACGTCAACCCCGATGAACGCATCAGGCATAATTTTTTTGATTTGTTCGGTCCTTTCACGAAACAAGGCATTATCGTATTTGCGATGCATAAGTTTCAGCACGGCATTGCTCCCGCTCTGCAAAGGAATATGAAAATGAGGCATAAAACGGTTGCTTTCGGCAACAAACGATATAATTTCGTCTGTTATAAGGTTCGGTTCGATAGACGATATGCGGAAACGGGAAATGCCGTCGATAAGGTCCAGTTCCCTGAGAAGATCTATAAATTTATCCCCAGTGCTTTTGCCGAAATCACCGATGTTGATACCCGTAAGAACAATTTCCTTACCACCTTCATTTGCAACGTTTTCAGCCTGTTTTACAATATCTGCTATCGTGCCGTTCCTGCTTCTGCCACGCGCGAAAGGAATCGTGCAATAAGTACAAAAATAATCACAACCGTCCTGTACTTTCAGGAAATGACGTGTACGGTCGCCGGCGGAGCACGAGGGGACAAACGTGCGGATATCTTTCATCGGGGAGGTAATGATGTTTTCTGCGGAATGTTCCTTTTTGTTTACGGCGTCTTGTATATATTGGGTTATACCGGATTTCTGCTGTGAACCCAGAACAAGATCAACTCCTTCTATGGCGGCGACATCTTCCGGTTTCAGTTGGGCGTAACATCCCGTTACGATGACGTATGCCGAAGGATGCAATTTGTTTATTTTCCGGATCATCTGCCGGCACTTTTTATCGGCCAGTTCTGTTACGGAGCATGTATTTATTATGCAGAAATCCGCATTTTCCCAGGGTCGAACCTTGCGAACGCCTAATGCCGACAACTCTTTGCCGGCCGTCGATGTTTCGGCAAAGTTCAGTTTACAACCCAACGTATAGAAAGCTGCAGTTTTGTTTTCAAACACATTCGTATCTGTCATATATATAAATTGGCCTGCAAATTTAAACAAAATGGAGAAAGATTTGGCGTCGTTTCATATCATTATCCGATTATTTTTATATTTTTGCGAATCATGATATAAGATGTTAATGTCTTTTTGGATGAGAAGTGTATTAATTAAAACGTTCTGCCATGAATCATTTTGAATGTGTTACTTCAAAAAAATATCGCGTACATTATATATATTAAGTATTTTCCGTCAAAAATATATATCCGAAAAATATGTTTTACAACATATTGTTTATTAGCCTGTTGAGAAAAAAGATGATTTTTTTTGAAAAAAAGTGGCGAAAATATTTGGATGGTAAAATTTAACTCCATATCTTTGCACCCGCTTTGAGAGAAAAGCATGGTAAAGAGAAATACTGAAAGAACAGAAATGCTGAACGGTTATTTTGTTAATCACTGATATTCAGCGTCTTTGTAAAATGTTGAAAAAAATACTCCAAAATATTTGGAAGTTAAAAAGAAAAAGTATTATCTTTGCAGTCCTTTCGCCTTAAAAAATGTCAGGCAAAAGGGAATATAAAAAATGAATAAATCCCCGGAATGTTATTTTGCGGGAATTATTATAAAAAGAAGCGTTCTTTGAAGATATGATATGAAACAAGATGTAGTACGAGGGGTAATTGAAGAAATTACTTTAGATATGGAATCGTGGCATGCGAGTGTCATGAGGAAAGGAAGTACCGTCAAAACAGGTAAAAAAAGAGGTAATCTTGAGCGATCAAAAGGAAAAAAGAAAGAAAGAAAAGACAATGAAGAGTTTGATCCTGGCTCAGGATGAACGCTAGCGACAGGCTTAACACATGCAAGTCGAGGG
>JAISYY010000311.1 GCA_031269635.1 Tannerella sp.
GGCAGTATCATGATTTTCAGATATTCATTTTCCAGGAAGAGCGCTTTATAGGGTTTATCTTCCTTTTCGCCGGAGATTTTCTCTATCACGGGATAGGGATACACAACGCCGGAACTACCTTGGTAAACACGTCTTTCGAGGAATACCGGATTTTTTTCTTCTTCGCCTGCCGCGTATGTCGGAAGCATGACCGTTTCATCCCACGCGCGTACAATATCTTTTTCATTTACTGTAGACCGGATAAGGTAAGCAGTAATCTTTTCCATTTTTGTTCTCCTTTTACGTTACGTTATTTGATAAGTTCTTTTTCTATCTCTTCCAGCGATTTTTGTTTCGTCTCGGGAAGCCGGCTGCGGATAAACAGGAATCCTGCGATGCAAATGCCGCCGTATACCCAGAATGTACCCGATGCTTCCAGGTATTCGTTCAATACCGGGAAGGTGTAGGTGAGGATGAAACAGGCCGTCCAGAGGAAAAACGTCGACACGGCCATGGCTGCGCCCCGTATTCTGACCGGGAATATCTCCGCCAGCACGACCCATACGACGGGAGCAAGCGACATGGCATAGCAGGCAATGGCCAGGACGACGAGCAGGAGCATCGGCCAGCCGCTTACGTGCAAGTAATAGCCGGTTCCCATAATCACGTAGATGACGGCCAGGCCGGCCGAACCGGCGTACATGAGCGCCTTGCGCCCCCAGCGGTCGACCGTAAAGATGGCTACAAAGGTGAAGATGACGTTCGTTATCCCGGTGACGACAATATTCATCAATACGTCGGAAACGGTATATCCTGCGGCGGAAAATATTTCGTGCGCATAATTGAATATCACATTTATGCCGCACCACTGCTGGAAAACGGCCAGTACGATTCCGATCGTAAGGACGCGGCGGACATTCGGATTCAGCAGCGCCTTCCAGTCGTTCTTTTCCCGGACGATATGGAGTTTGCCGATTTCGGCCAGTTCGGATGCGGCATATTCGTCTCCGCCGATACGGGCGAACGTCCGCCGTGCAAGTTCCTCCTTTTTGTTAATCGCCAGCCACCGGGGACTTTCCGGGATGATAAACGACAGGATGAAAAACAGTCCGGCGGGAACAAGTTCGGCCCAAAACATCCACCGCCAGGCCCATTCGACGCCTTCGGCGGAAAGGACGTTCGCCTCCGGCATGAAATAATCGCCGATCAGCCGGTTCGCCAGTTGGGCAGCCAGGATACCCAGCACGATGGTCAACTGGTTAAGCGATACAAAACGTCCCCTGACAGACGCCGGCGAGACTTCCGCAATATAGATAGGCGATATGTTGGACGCAAACCCTATCCCGAAACCTCCTATGATACGATAGATAACGAACCATGTAAAATCGTCCGTAATCCCTGTTCCAAATGCGGAAACGGTGAACAGTGCGGATGCGATGATTAACATTTTCTTCCGTCCGTACCGGTCGCTCCATGCTCCGGCCATCAACGCCCCGGCAAGGCATCCCACGAGTGCGCTGCTCATGGCCCACCCCCGCAGACCGGCAGAACCTTCGATGCCGAAAAAAGGTTCGTAAAATATTTTAGCGCCCCCGATTACAACCCAGTCATAACCGAAAAGCAACCCTCCCATAGCCGACACGAAGGTGATGAGAAATAAATAAGTTTTTTTACGAGTATTCATGCTTTTCATAATTTATATATGTTTGACGGTGCAAAAATAGTGTATCCTGCGGACTAAAACATGTAATATATTCTGTAAAACATGTATAATATTACGATTTACATCTTTTAGGGATATAAAAACGTTATAATTTCTTATCTTTGACGACTGGTTGGGCCGGAAGACGGCCGGCACGCGGATGAAGATGGCCTGCGGTGGGTATGCCGGGTTGTTTCTCGCGTTATTTCGGAATTATTAATGTTTTAAAATCAAAATGTGTACAATGACAAGAAACAAATGGATGAAAGTGATTCATGCGGTTTCGGGACTTGCCGTCCTGTGTTTGCTGGCGGCAGCCTGTTCGTCCGACAAGACGGTAGCCGCATTTTATGTGTCGCCGGGAGGAGATGACCTCCATTCCGGTACGGAGGATGCGCCGTTCCGCACAGTAGAGCGGGCGCAGCAGGCTGTCCGCACCTTCAGGCAAGCCAAAGGTCTGCCTGAAGGCGGGCTGGTCGTTTACCTGCGCGGCGGCGTGTATCCGTTGCGTCAAACGCTGCATTTCACGCAGGAAGACAGCGGGAAGGAAGGCGCACCGGTGGTTTACCGCGCCTGTCCGGGCGAGGAGGTGCGTTTTACGGGCGGACAGGAAATCCGTTTTGAACCGCTGACCGACAGCGAGGCCCGGGCGCGTATCCCTGCACCGCACGACCGGATCCTTCAGGCTGACTTGCGGGCGCAGGGAATTACCGATTTCGGACGGCAGAAAGCAACCGGTTTCGGTCAGCCGATAGAAGCGGCGCCGCTGGAACTGTTCTTTCACGGCGAACCGATGACCCCGGCACGCTATCCGAACGCCGGTGAATGGATGTGCATCGCTTCCGTGCCGCAAACGGGCGACAGCGTCTTTGGCGGCGACGAGCGTACGGGAAAGGGCGTGCATTACGGCCGTTTCGCCTACCTGGAAGACCGCGTTTCCGGCTGGCAGAAGAATGACGGGATTTGGTTGCAGGGCTACTGGGTGTGGGACTGGGCGGATTCGTATGTCAGGGTGGAGCGTATCGACGCAGCCGCGAAGGAGTTTATCCTCGCAAAGCCCTACGGCGCATATGGCTTTTTGACCGGGCAGCGCTACTATGCCATGAACATCCTCGAAGAATTAGACAGTCCCGGCGAATGGTTCCTGGACCACGAGAAAGGTCTCCTGTATTTCCGGCCGCCGTCGCCCGCGAGCGCAGGAGCCGCCACCGTCTCCGTCATGAAAGACGTGATGGTGCACTTCGACCATACGGAACACCTGCGGCTGGAGGGAATCATTTTTGAATATACGCGCGGCAGCGTGGTGCAGATGGACGAAGGCAGCTACAACACAATCGGCGGCTGCGTCATCCGGAATATCGGCAACGACGGCATCCGCATTGCCGGCGGTCACCACAACGGCGTCTCGGGCTGCGACCTCTATCACATCGGCGACGCCGGCATCACCATTCAGGGAGGCGATCACTTGACGCTTGAGCCGGGAAATCACTTTGCCGTCAACAACCACATCTA
>JAISYY010000103.1 GCA_031269635.1 Tannerella sp.
CGTCACCGGCAAAGTTCAGCGTGTAGTCTTCGAGGAACGACTGTCCGCCGGGCAAACCCTGTCCCATCACCCACATCGTACGAACCAAAGCGGCGGTTTTCCAGTCGCCTTCCGCGCCAAAACCGTAACCTTCCGCCATCAGGCGTTGCGATGCAAAACCCATTAATTGCGTCATGCCTTCGAGTTCGTCGAAACTTGTGGTGAAGGCTTTGGCGCCCTTGTCTTCCAGGAAACGGCGCAACCCGATTTCCTGAGCGGCGGCGTTGCGGACGTGCTGATGTTTCTCTGTACCTTTCCGGCAATCGCCGGCAAAGTCGTAGCGTTGTTCGTATTCGTCAATCAGGGCGTCGATTTCGGACTCCGTGACGGCGTTCACGTAAGGGACAAGTTTGGCAATCGGCGCATTGTCCACGTGATAGCCCAGCCGGATTTCGGCTTCGACCTTGTCGCCGTCGGTCACGGCAACATTGTTCATGTTGTCGCCGAAGCGGATAATTCGCATCTCCTGCGCATCTGCCCAGGCAGCGGCGACACGCATCCAGACGGCGATTTTCTCCTGCGTCGATGCGTCTTTCCAATAGCCGACCACCACCTTACGCGGCTTGCGCAGGCGGCTGGTGATGTGTCCGAACTCGCGGTCGCCATGCGCCGACTGGTTCAGGTTCATGAAATCCATGTCGATTTCGTTCCAGGGGATTGTTTCGTTGTACTGCGTGTGCAGGTGCAACAGCGGCTTTTTGTAATCCTTCAGGCCGTGAATCCACATCTTGGCGGGCGAAAACGTGTGCATCCACGTGATCACGCCGATACATCGCGCGTCGTTGTTCGCCTCGGCAAAGGTTTTCGACACTTCCGCCGAAGAGTTTACCGTTCCCTTGTAAACGACTTTCACCGGTAAAGTCCCGGCGTCGTTCAAGCCTTTGACCATCTCATTGGAATGTGCGTCAACGGCAATCACTGCGTCACCTCCGTACAGCAACTGTGCGCCGGTGACAAACCATACTTCTAAATTTTTAAATGCTTCCATCCTTTTATTGTTAAATTAATTTACTGCTCTCTTTATTTATTGCCCGTAATAAGCGTTGGGGCCATGCTTGCGACTGAAATGTTTTTCGATAAGAAGGGGATTCATCGTAAGATTCGGGTTAATCCCGTATGCGATACAGGCCATTTTGGCGACCTGCTCCATGACGACGGCGTTGTGAACGGCGTCGTGCGCATCTTTTCCCCATGCAAACGGGCCGTGGTTCTTCACCAAAACCCCCGGCGTATGTACCGGATTCAGTCCTTCGAAACGTTTTATGATAACGTGTCCCGTTTCAAGTTCGTATGCGCCGTTCACCTCCGCTTCGGTCATGTCGTCCGTACAGGGGATTGCGTCATGGAAATAGTCTGCATGCGTCGTGCCGATGTTCGGAATGTCGCGTCCGGCCTGCGCCCACGCCGTGGCATAAGTAGAGTGGGTGTGGACGATGCCTCCCGTTCCGGGGAAAGCTTTATATAAAGCCACATGCGTAGGGGCGTCGGACGAAGGTTTCAGGCGTCCTTCAACAACGTTCCCCTCAAGGTCTGTCACGACCATATCTCCGGCTTTCATCCGGTCATACGGCACGCCGCTCGGTTTTATGACAACCAATCCCGAAGTGCGGTCAATCGCGGAAACGTTGCCCCACGTGAAAATGACTAATCCGTGTTTTACCAAATCGAGGTTGGCGCGGAAAACTTCTTCTTTTAATGATTCCAACATAGTTGCTTATATTTTAAATTTCCCGGTTTTCCGGTATATGTCATTGTTCATCCTGAACAGGCGGGCGCCGCGTTTGGAGCCTGTTTTATCAATGATCCCGGTCTCCTCAATAAAATCCAGCTCGGCGATGCGTTTGCGGAAATTCCGCTTGTCCATCGTTTCGCCGTAGATGGCTTCGTAGAGCGTCTGCAGTTGAGTCAGCGTGAACATTTCGGGCAACAGGTTGAACCCGATCGGGTTGACGCTTGCTTTCTGTTTCATCCTGTTACGCGCTTTGTCGACCATTTCCTGATGATCAAAGATGAGTTCGGGAAGCTCGTTTATATCCGTCCAGAACGCATTGTGACTTCTGACCAGTTCTTTATCATAGTCATCAATATTGATCAATGCATAATAGGCGATGGATATGACCCGCTCTCCCGGGTCGCGTTCGATTTCGCCGAAAGCGCCGATCTGTTCCATGTAAACATTGTCAAGTCCGGTCAACTCACGCAGCACACGTTTGGCGGCATCGTCGGTGCTCTCCTCCTTCTGAACAAATCCCCCCATCAAAGACCATCTCCCTTTCGAAGGTTCGAAATTACGTTTCAACAGAAGGAGATTCAACTTTCCCTTCTGAAATCCGAAGATGATGCAGTCAATGCCTACATAAAACTTCGGATGTTCGCGATAATAATTACGTCTTGGCATATTCTGTTTTTTTACCAGAAATAGATGTAAAATGCAATCGTTATACCGAGAATGATACACGTATGTATAACATCCCAGCGATTCCAGCTTGCCCGCGTCTCGGCGAGCTGTTCTTTCGTTGAGGCGCCGAAGACAAGGCCTTGTATTTTTTCTGCGGAAGGAGCTTTCGTAAATATGCTCACAGCGATGATAACAAGGATGCAGAAAAGTAACATCCAGCCACAAAAGAACAGCCAGTTTACATCGTAGAAGATGTATTTGAACAGGTTTTCACCCGGCGAAACGGCTGAACTGTAATATACTTTGGCGCCCAGACGGGTCAACCCGATAACCATACCGGCAATCAATCCCCACATACCGCCTTTTGCACTTGTCCGTTTCCAGCATATACCCAGCAAAAATGCGGCGGCAATACCCGGAGCGAGTACGGACTGGACATCTTGCAGATAGGCGTATAACACATCGCCTACGCCGCGCATTATGGGTATCCACAGTATGCCGGAGATAACAATAACGACCGTTGCAATCTGACCGATGATAACTAATTTTTTCTCCGGCGTTTTCGGTTTGAAACGTTTGTAGAAATCAATGGTGAACAGCATGGCGGAAGAATTGAACAGGGAAGCCAGCGAACTCATCAGGGCGGCGAGTATGCCGCAGACAACCAACCCTTTTATTCCGGCAGGGAGTAATTTTTCGACTAATGTAGGGAAAGCCGCATCGGCATTAGGCATTCCATTTTCCGTGAGCGGCAGGAACATGCCGGTTTTTTGGTGAAGGGCGAAAGCTATCATTCCGGGAATCAAAAACAGGAATACGGGTAACAGTTTCAGATAGGCGCCGAAGATGGAACCTCGACGGGATTCGGTCTGGTTTTTACCCGAAAGGACGCGCTGGACAATATACTGGTCGGTGCACCAATACCAGAATCCGATGATAGCCGAGCCTATCAGCGCTCCCAGCCATGGGAAATTCGCGTCTCCGTTGTTCCGAATCAAATTGGCCATCGTATCGCCGTAATCATTGACGGGAGTAGCGCCGGCAATCTTTATCATCTCGTCCCACCCGCCAAGCTCTTTAAATCCGAGAACAAGAATTATAAGCGAACCTAATAGAAGGATCGGGGTCTGGAGGACGGACGTGTAAAGGACGGATTTCATACCGCCGAAGATCGTGTAAATCGCCGTGATGACAACAAGGCCTATGGCGGCAATCCAGAAGAAATCTATTCCCCACAGTTCTTTTATCCCGAAAACCTGCTGGAATACCAGTCCTCCGGCATAAACCGTCACGGCAACCTTCGTTAATACATAACTGATCAATGAAATTACGGATAAGATCGTCCTTGACTGGGGATTGTACCGACGTTCCAGAAATTCCGGCATGGTATAGACCATACTCCGTGAATAGAAGGGAACGAATACCCATCCTAAAATAAGGATCATCCATCCCTGAATTTCCCAATGTGCCATAGCCATTCCGCTGGAAGCTCCGGCTCCGGCCAACCCGATCAGGTGTTCCGACCCGATGTTCGATGCAAAAATCGACGCGCCGATAGCGATCCATGTCGCGTCGCGTCCTCCGAGAAAATAATCGGCAGAGTTGTTTTGCTTTTGCTTCATAACCCATACAATAATACCGATTAATACGAGGGAAAATATCCCGATTACAATCCAATCTAATGTTTCCACACTATTTTTTTTAAATGATTACTATTGATTTTTCAAATTCGGTGTAAAAGTAACACTTAATTAAATCGGATGTATATAAAAAATATATGTTCTACAACATAAAAACCGCAAATATGGATATTTTATGTTGTAGAACATATATTTTGTGCCTTTTTCGGCAGGATGAAATTAATGTGGGTTCATACTTATAATTCATTCCACCGTCAACAAGCCGTCGGCGCCGGGAGCAAGCCGGTTCTGTTCGCCTCCGAACGGCACTTTTCCTAAGCCGTAAGGACTGATAAGCATAATCTTGCCTTCTTTCTTGAACGATTTTACTACAAAACGGGATCTTATGGAAATAACAAATTCTGATAAGTTAAGACATTACCGATTTTTTGTTTGAACTTACCGGTTTCTCCTCTCAAGTTACGTCGAAAGAATCAAAAAATCGAGAAATTATTACAGATTAAAAATAATCTGTATCTTTGTATCGACAAAATTGTCGAACGAAATTATTTAATAAAAAAAACAACGTGAATAACAACGCATTAAGCACAGAGCAAATCATTCTTGAAGCCGCCGAAGCGGAATTTC
>JAISYY010000105.1 GCA_031269635.1 Tannerella sp.
GTTCGTACACCGGTTTTTTTTATTACTTTTGCGGTAAAACAATCTATGATAATCAGGGAAATGAAAAAGGTTATTGTTATCGGGGCGACGTCCGGTATTGGCAGGGAGGTCGCTTTATACATGTTGAGGAAAGGATACTTGCTTGGCGTGGGCGGCAGGCGCGAAGATGCATTGGAGGAACTGCGGAAAAGCTATCCTGAAAATGTTGTAGCGTATCCTGTTGATGTCATGAAAGAGGATGCGGCAGAGAGGTTGATGCATCTTATTCAAATGAGAGGAGGTATGGACTTGTTCTTTCTGGCGTCGGGGACGGGACGTCAAAATCCGTTGTTGGATGAGGAGGTTGAAGTTCGGACGGCGGAAACAAATGTGTCCGGCTTTATCCGGATGGTTACTGCCGCTTACCGTTATTTTGAGCTGGCAGGCGGAGGACATATCGCCGTAATCAGTTCTATTGCAGGAACAAAAGGCATGGGCGCAGCTCCGGCTTATTCGGCGACGAAAAAATTTCAGAATACATATATTGATGCGCTGGCGCAATTATCCCGCATGAAGAAACGGCATATCGGATTTACCGACATCCGCCCCGGATTTGTTGATACGCCTTTGCTTAACAGCAAGGAGCATAAATATCCCATGTTAATGCGGCCTGACAAGGTAGCTGCGATCATTGCCGGCGCACTGGAACGGCGAAAACGGATTGTCGTTATTGACTGGCGGTATCGTGTACTGGTCTTTTTCTGGCGACTTGTCCCGCGCTGGCTTTGGGAAAGAATGAAGATTGGAAATTAATCGCTAATGCATGAATGATGCGCGGAGAACAAAATTCCCGCATCCGGAACGGCCGGGACGGTTATTTAACCGCGATTATTTCGATTTCGACCAGGCCGTTTTTGGGCAGTGTTTTGACCGCAACGGCGGAGCGTGCCGGAAAATCGCCCTCAAATTGCGAAGCGTATATTTCATTGACGTCGGCAAAGTTGGCCATATCCGCAAGAAAAACGGTTGTTTTCACGATATCCGCCACCGTGAAACCCGCTTCCGAGAGAATCGCCCGGATGTTTTTGAAAGCCTGCGCTGTCTGTTCCTTTACCCCTCCTTCGACGAAGATTCCCGTAGCAGCGTCTATCCCTAACTGCCCGGAAACGAATAGCATATTGCCCGTCCGAACGGCCTGGCTATATGGCCCTATTGCCGCAGGCGCACTGTTTGTTTGAATTGTCTGTTTCATCTGTTCCGAAATTTATACGATTTTTATACTAGGGAAATACCGTGCAAATATACGAATTTAAGTGTATTTTTACTTCATGTGGTATAATTTTGTGATAAGGCGTCATTTTTTTTTAACTCGTTTGGGATTTGCGGGGAACCAGCCTTTTGCAACACGTTTGGCCTGCTCGAAAATTTCGAGTATCGACCAGAAGCAGGAAAAGGCAATGACGCTTGTGATGGTTGACAGTAAAATGTCTTTTATCGTAATTGATAAAATGACGAAAACAATACCGGCTGTCAGGAATATCCACCAGCATTTTGTGCCCCAGTAATATTCGGCTTTTACGACAACCGGATGGAAGAATCCGATAATAAGAAACGTTGCAATTCCAATGGTTGGCCCTACCAGGTTATATGCAGTCAGGAAGTCCATCATAAATGTATAGTTAATTCTGCGTTTAGCTGTTTTGTTTCAGAATGACAGGCTTATTTTTGCTCCGAACTGTAACGGGCGGCCTTTCTGCATATAGGGTTTGCCGAGCGATTCAAAATAAAATGCCCGGTAATCCGTGTTGGTAAGGTTTCTTGCCCATACGTACAGGGATATGACTCCTTTACGTACGCCCGCCTGTGCATTGACAATAGCATGGAAAGGCTGTGAAATCCGGTTTTCTTCCGTCCAGTAGATTTTCCCTGCGCCGTTGCACTGGGCAGATGCCGTTATCTGGTCTACCGGGCGGTTGCGAAACAGTTTGTTGTATTGCAAACCGATGCTTAACGTGTGCTGGGGCGTATAAGGGATGTATTTCCCTTTATAGTCCTCTTTCTCATTGTTGTAATCAAGGAATGTGGCATGAGTGTAACCATAGTTAAGGTCGGCGGTAAATTCGTCGGATAATCTTGCAGATAATGAAAGTTCCGCACCATAGCTTTCCGCTTTTCCGGCATTGCTCAAGTAGCGTCCGTTACCGCTTTTTACGAATTTGGTAATTTGCAGGTCATTGACATTCATATAGAAGAACGTGAGTTCCGCATGTAATTGATCCTTTATAAGTTCGCTTTTCATGCCTGTTTCGTAATTCACGCTGGTTTCGGGCCTGTATGCGATTACTTCTTTTACGGGTTTCGGCTCCTCTATTACAAAACTCGGAGGCATAAATTGCGTGAAGGCGTTCATGACGTCAAACTGCATACGGCTCTGCATAATATCGGCCGACATCTGGACATTGTATCCTCCGGCCTTATACCCTTTGGCTGCGGACAGGTAGGCGAATGTGCGCGGAGTACATTCGTATTTCAGCGATATCTTCGGTAAAACCTGGCGGAAGTCCTGGTCGAGTTTTTCGTCGATTACCGAAGCCGGATAGCGTTCGCTCAGGTCTGTCGGCGGCCTGCTGGGCGACATTTGCATCTGGAGGTTCATCTTTGCTTCGGAGTTGTATTCCAGTTCCTGTTTTTCGTAGTCCAGACGGATACCGGCCGTCACCGACAAACCATCGGTAAAAATATTATTATATGTTGACTGGTGATAGATCGCCACACCGTACGAAGGCGTCTCGAAATCACCGGGAATGTATAACGATTCGTTGGTAATGGTCAGTTTGCCCGGCATCCCGTATTCGCTGAGTTTGTCGAATACCGGCTGCAAAACGGTTTTTATCCCGTCCTCCTTAAATTCCACAGGCCCTTCGGTACGGGCTTTATTATAAAAACCATAGACACCGAATGACCACTGGTAATTATTTTCGTTTCTGTTTTTTACCGATATTTCTTCGGTGAAAGCATGTTGGTTCTGTCGCTGGTTTAAGACAAAAACGGAAGAACGGGAAAAATCCTGGTCCATTTTCATATCATCGTCAAGATACTGGTATCCGGTTGTGGACGCGAAAAGAACGTTCCCATCCTGATATTTGAGCGACAGGTTGTTGCTTAACATGGAACGCCTGTACGATGATTCGTCGTTGAGATTCACGTCGTCAACCGTCTCCGTTTCCTCATTGTAAAGCCCGTAAGGGAAAGCTCCCTGCTTGGTGTGTTCGTAAGAAACGGAATAGGAGGCGGTAAAGGCAGGCGATATCTTCCGGTATAATTTCAGCCTTCCCCCGGCGGTTTCTTCCGAATCAGCCTTCCGCCCGTCGTATGCGTTCGTAAAAAAACCGTCACAACGGTCATAATAAGCGCTGAGAGACAGCCCGGAGTTTTCGCCCAGCTTGTTATACGTGGATATTTTAGCGTTAAGCAGCCCGTAGTTTCCGTAAGAAAGGGATGCCTTAACGCCCTGGTAAGTGAGAGGAGAAAGTGTATGCACATTGATTATGCCTCCCATCGCATTGCGTCCGTAGAGCGTTCCCTGCGGGCCGCGCAGGACTTCAATCCGCTGGATATCCGTCAGTTCAAAATCGAACGAACTTTTATCCAGACAAGGAGCATCGTCCACATACAGACCGACAGACTGTCCGCTGCTGCGTGCCCCGATACCTCTTATATAAATAGCCGAAGTCAGCCTGGCGCCGTAATCGGGCATAAACAGGTTGGGAACAAAAGAACTGATATCCTTTATCGACGTCACCTGCCGGGCGGATATCTGTTGCGGCGAAAGCACGGAAACGGAACCGGGCAGTGTACGCAGTTTATTTGTCTCTTTTGATGACGATGTGACAACTATTTCGTCTATATTGAATGTTTTAATTGTGTCTTGCGGCGTTTCTTTTTCTTCCGCCGAGGCCATCCCGTTAATTAAAAATATACCGATTAGCAATAAAAAAAAATTTTTCATACATTTTGTCTGTTTAATTCATTTGATTTCTTTCTCATCAAAAAGATCTGTTTTCGATAAAAAAAAAGATTCATTTCACGCCTGCAAAGAAACGCTAAAAGTCCGACACAGACAATCACTACATGTAGTGATTTTTCATTCGCTGAATATATGTTGCCGGATTAACGTTTTGAGTTCGGCGACATCTCTTGCAATGGTAAATTCGGGATAATCGGCAACGACGTTATCCGGCGGGCAGTATAAGATCCCGGTATCAGCCGCTTTAAGCATGGATATATCATTGTAGGAATCTCCGAAGGCCAGCACTTTATAGTTGAGGCTTTGGAATGCCTCAACGGTTCTGCGTTTGGGGTCAGGCTGGCGTAGTTTGTAATTTACGACTCTTCCGTTCGCGTCAATTTCCAGCGAATGGCAGAGCAGTAAAGGATTTTCGAGTTGGTCCATGAGCGGTTGTGCAAATTCGATGAATGTATCCGAAACAATCACAAAACGAGTGACCCTGCGTAACCATTTGACGAAATCCAGCGCCCCGTCAAGCGGTTTAAGAGTCGCAATCACGTTTTGAATATCATTTATTTTCAGATTATTCTCATCCAGTATCCGTAAGCGATACGTCATGAGTTCATCATAATCTTTAATATCCCGTGTCGTAAGTTTCAGTTTTTCTATACCTGTCTTTTTAGCCACATTAACCCATATTTCAGGGACGAAAACTCCTTCTAAATCAGCACAAACAGTCCACATGTTCTTATAATTACAAAATTAAATGAGGTGCAAAGTTACGATTTTTAGCCGTAAAACGAAAAATAA
>JAISYY010000118.1 GCA_031269635.1 Tannerella sp.
TTTGATTTTCATGATTTATATTTTTTGTTGGTCAATCTTTTTTTGTTCGTCTCTGTAAAAAAACAGGCATTTCATATTCCCTTTGAAACCGAATACCCGCCAGTCGCATCTCAATGGCCAGTGCCCGCTGATAAATAACTTCCTGAAAACCGTCCCCCAACGTTTTATGCACAGTCATCGCACATCTTATTATTTTGGAAGTCAGTTCCGAATATTTGTATTGCTCTTTAATCATATTCAATCGTTTCAATCATCCGTATCATAAGAATCATCTAAACCACAAAAATTACAGTTCAGACAATTTTCACATCGCAAAATTACATTAAAATATTGAAATACAAATCTGTTCACTCGAATTTTTTTGCCGTTTTTTATGTCAAATCGTAATTCGGCGATAAAAAAATGTTGATTTGTCACCTGAAAATGCCTCAAATTACGATTTGACAGATAAGATTTTGTGGGTAAGTAGACAAAAAGCAGGCTATAATATGGTATAAATAGCTGATAAATATAATTTTGAATGTTTTTGTTGTTTTTGATTAAATGGAATGTTAAAACAAAGAATCCTGCTGCGGGAAACGGGTCTTTCCCAAATGTTTGTATGCAAGATCGGTCACTTCGCGTCCACGCGGGGTACGTTTGATAAATCCTTCCTGTATAAGGAACGGTTCGTATACTTCCTCGAGCGTACCGGGATCTTCGCTTAAAGCTGTGGCAAGCGTAGATAGTCCTACCGGCCCTCCGCCGAACTTGTCGATTATCGTATTCAGCAGTTTGTTATCTATCCGGTCCAGGCCGTACCGGTCTATGTTGAGCGCTTCCAAAGAATAACAGGCGATGGCGTTGTCGATATAGCCTTTACCCTTCACCTGCGCAAAGTCGCGTACGCGCCGCAACAGTGCGTTGGCGATACGGGGCGTGCCGCGGCTGCGTCCCGCTATTTCCCGGGCAGCTTCCGGTTCGCACCGTATGCCGAGGATACCGGCGCTCCGGGTTACTATTCCCGTAAGCGTAGCCGCGTCGTAATATTCGAGGTGCATATTGATCCCGAAACGTGCGCGTAGCGGGCTGGTCAGGAGGCCACTGCGCGTCGTGGCGCCGATAAGCGTGAAAGGAGCCAGGTCTATCTGGATTGAACGTGCACTTGGGCCTTTATCAATCATAATATCAATGCGGTAATCTTCCATCGCCGAATAAAGATATTCTTCGACGATAGGGCTTAAGCGGTGTATTTCATCAATGAAAAGCACATCATTCCGGTCCAGTGACGTGAGTACTCCGGCAAGGTCTCCCGGCTTATCCAGCACCGGGCCTGATGTGATTTTTATGCTTACGTCGAGTTCGTTCGCGATGATATTCGATAACGTAGTTTTTCCCAGTCCCGGAGGGCCGTGCAGAAGTACATGGTCGAGCGCTTCGCCACGCATGCGTGCTGCCGTCACAAAAACAGTCAAGTTCTCCACCACTTTTGCCTGTCCCCTGAAATCGTCAAAAGACAGCGGTCTCAACCGGTTTTCGTACTCCTTGTCACTTTCGGGAATACGTTTCGCTTCTTCCCGTATGTCGAAATCTTCTTCCATTTTTTGACAGCCGTTATTTCTTCCTGTTAACGGAGATTTCTTTTGAGAAAGAATACGGGAAATCCTCTTCGGCCGTACCCCGCGACTTGTTGGGCGATGATGACATGCTGAAATCAATAACCGCGCCATTGAGCAGCGTCTCGTGTTTTATGAAATTTTTAGTGTACGTAGCGCCGTTTATTTTCATGGATTCGATATACCGGTTCTGCGTCGTGTTGTCGCGGGCGTTTATGATGACCTCTTTTCCGTTTTCAAGATGCAGCGTCATTTTTTTGAACAACGGGGAACCTAACGCATATTCATCCGTACCGGGACAGACCGTATAAAATCCCATAGCCGAAAACACGTACCAGGTAGACGTCTGTCCGTTGTCTTCATCTCCGCAATAGCCGTCGGGAGCGGCGCTATAAAGTTTATCCATTACTTCCCTTGTCCGGTACTGCGCCTTCCAGGGTTCTCCCGAATAGTTGTAAAGGTAAATCATGTGCTGTATCGGTTGATTGCCGTGTGCATAATTGCCCATATTCATGATTTGCATTTCGCGTATTTCATGTATTACGGAACGGTAATAACTTTCATCAAACAGGGGCGGTACGTTAAATACGGAATCCATCATGATGTTAAATTCTTTTTGCCCGCCCATCAGGTGAATCAGTCCTGCGGGGTCATGGAATACAGACCACGTGTAATGCCAGCTGTTTCCTTCGGTGAAGGCATCGCCCCATTTCAGCGGGTTAAAAGGCGATTGGAATGTACCGTCGGAGTTTTTGCCTCTCATCAGTTTGTGTTCCGGGTCAAAAAGGTTTTTGTAGTTCATCGCTCTTTTGGCATAAACGTCAATTTCTTTTTTTGGTTTACCCAGCGCCTGGCCTAATTTGTAGATGCACCAGTCGTTATAGGCATATTCGAGCGTACGTGCGGCATTTTCGTTAATATTCACATCGTAAGGTACATATCCGAGTTTGTTGTAATACTCATATCCGCGCCTTCCCGTAGAACCGACGGTGGGGTGAACGGCGTTGGCGCCGTGTATGACGGCCTCCCAAAGTGTTTCAATATCATAGTTCCGCAAACCTTTCAGCCAGGCGTCGGCGACAATGGCCGCCGAATTGTTGCCTATCATGCAGTCGCGGTGGCCGGGACTCGCCCATTCCGGCAGGAAACCGCTCTCCCTGTAAACGTTGGCAAGCCCTTCCTGCATCTTTTCGTTCATGGACGGGTACATCAGGTTGAGGAACGGGAAAAGCGAACGGAACGTATCCCAGAATCCCGTATCCGTGAACATGTATCCGGGAAGAACCCGGCCGTTGTACGGGCTGTAATGGACAATTTCCCCAGCGGCGTTTATCTCAAAAAAACTGCGGGGAAACAATACCGAACGGTACAAACAGGAATAAAACGTCCGGAGCTTGTCGATATTATCATCCTCCACCACTATTTTCCCCAGCACCTCATTCCATTTTTGTTTTCCTTTTTCCGCAACAGCATCCGGGCTGTCGTTTCCGAGTTCTTTCAAGTTCAGTTCCGCCTGCTCCTCACTGATAAAGGACGAAGCTACACGCGCAATGACCTGTTCTCCCTTTTTCGTGCCGAAACCGATGATTGCACCCGCATGGTTACATTGGGATTCGAGTGCGTTTTCATTTATCAGATTGTCTTTGACGGATGCTTTATAGGTGAATTTTTTATCAAAAACAATCACGAAATAATTGCGGAAGTTATCAGGCACGCCGCCTGCATTTTTCGTCGTGTAGCCAATTATTTTATTTTCCTCCGGTATTATTTTTATGTATGAACCCTTGTCGAACGCATCGACAACGACGAACGAGTTTTCATTTTCGGGAAAAGTAAAGCGAAATATCACAGCCCGTTCCGTCGGAGCCATTTCCGTCACGACGTCATGGTCTGCGAGATACACTTTATAGTAATACGGCGTTGCCGTTTCCGCCTTATGGGAGAACCAGCTGGATCGTTCATCCTGCCCGAAAACAGCCTTGCCGGTAACCGGCATGATTGCAAACTGTCCGTAATCATTAATCCAGGGGCTTGGCTGGTGTGTTTGTTTAAACCCGCGAATCTTGTCCGCATCATACGTATAGGCCCATCCGTCCCCCATTTTTCCCGTCTGGGGCATCCAAAAATTCATTCCCCATGGCATGGCTATTGCAGGATAGGTGTTTCCCGTTGACAGGGAGTGTTTGGACAACGTACCGGTTAAGGGATTGACGTAATCCACAGGACTGAATTTTGCCGCCGCCGCTACTGCTGCCGGTGTCAACGACTCCGAACTCGCTACTGCCGGTAAATAAAACCGGCAGGTTAATAAAAAAATAAAAAATAGACTCCGTTTCATATATGCATAAATTTTAATTATTAGCGTTTGAGGTACTCTCGTACCAATACGCAGGCAAAAATAGTAATTTTTTAAGAGAAATCATAATAATCCCCAGCTTTCACGGTCTAAATTGCGATAATTAATTGCTTCCGCGAAGTGGCAGGAGCGAATATTATCCGAATCGTCAAGGTCGGCTATCGTCCGCGACAGTTTCAGGATACGGTCATACGCGCGTGCTGACAAGTTGAGGCGCTGCATGGCGTTTTTCAGTAACGACAGCCCGGCATGATCCGGGACGGCATATTTATGAAGGTGTTTGGAGCCCATTTGAGCATTGCAATAAAGGCTGGCCTCGTCGGCAAAACGTTTTTTCTGTATTTCGCGTGCACGAATAACACGTTCACGGACACTTGCACTCGCTTCCGAAGACCGTTGTTCCGAGATTTTTTCAAACGGAACCGGTACGATTTCGATCTGTATGTCGATACGGTCTAATAACGGGCCGGAGATGCGGTTCATATATTTTTGAACGGCTCCCGGCGGACATACACAGGGGCGGGTAGGGTGGTTATAATATCCGCAGGGGCATGGGTTCATGGATGCAACGAGCATAAAACCGGCCGGATAATCAACGGCAAACCGCGCTCTTGATATGTTGATGTGCCTGTCTTCGAGCGGTTGGCGGAGAACTTCCAGGACATTCCTGTTAAATTCCGGCAGTTCATCGAGGAATAAGATGCCGTTGTGAGCCAGGCTTATCTCCCCCGGTTGCGGGAAAGAGCCTCCGCCGACCATTGCGACGTTCGAGATCGTATGATGAGGCGAGCGGAAAGGCCGTTGGGAAAGCAAAGAAATATGTTCTCCTATTTTTCCGGCGACCGAGTGAATTTTTGTTGTTTCAAGCGCTTCCTGAAGGGTCAGGGGCGGGAGGATAGACGGCAATCGTTTGGCCAGCATCGACTTTCCGCTTCCGGGAGGCCCTATCATGATGATATTGTGCCCTCCGGCCGCGGCTACTTCGAGTGCGCGTTTTACGTTTTCCTGTCCGCGCACGTCGGCAAAATCGCCGTCAAAATGCTGTTGATGGGCGAAGAACTCATCGCGCGTATTGACGATGGTCGGTTCCAGCCTGTTTTTACCGCGAAAAAATTCGATTACATCTTTTATATTTTCTACGCCCAGGATTTCCAGTTTATCTACCACTGCGGCTTCGTAAGCGTTTTGTTTGGGCAGGATAAATCCCTTGAACCCTTCCTCGCGCGCTTTTATCGCAATGGGCAGTGCGCCTTTTACCGGCTGGAGACTGCCGTCGAGCGACAGCTCCCCCATAAGCATGTATTTATCCAGTAGCGTCGCATCAATATCGCCCGCTGCCGCCATGATTCCGATAGCCAGCGGTAAATCGTATGCAGAGCCTTCTTTTCGAATATCGGCCGGAGCCATATTTATAATAATGCGGCTACGCGGAAACTGGTAGCCGTTAACCTGCAATGCCGAAATGATCCGTTCGTGGCTTTCGCGCACGGCAACATCCGGAAGTCCTACCAGGAAAAACTGGATGCCTTTCGTACAACTTACTTCTATCGTTATTATTGTTGCGGATATACCATTCACAGCAGCCGCAAAAGTTTTAACTAACATGATTCAATACCGATGTTTGTATTTACTCCATAATCTCATCTATTGTCTGCATGAGTTCCAATCCGTTTGCCGTTCTGAGTTTTATGATTCCGTCCTTATCCATCAGGAAACATTTCGGCAGGGAACTCACATTGTATTTCTCAAATAAATTAATTGCCTGCCCGGCAGAATCCGTAACCAGATTCCACCGGATGGTGTCCCGGCGTAACATACCGCGAACCTCGTTCATTTCGTCATCAAGACTGATAAGCAGGATTTCCAGCGAATCTTCCGGATATTTTGTTGAAATCTCATCCAGCATCATTACATCGGTCTGGCACATATCGCACCATAAGGCGGTAAATGCAAGTATGTAATATTTATTGAGGAAGGAATCCGGCGTAATCGTTTGTCCGTATATGTTGATCACGCTGAAGCCGGGAGCTTTAACGCCCGCCATGCTGTTTTTTGCTTTCTCAATCTGCGAGCGCAGGTTCTTCACAATATAATAATCGTTTAATTCGGGAGATAACAAATCAAGCAGTTTTTCCGCCTGTTCCATTTCGTCCGGATGCGCGAAACAAGTCTCAATGAGAACTGCCGAAGCTTCTTCGTCCGGATTTTTGGAGATGAAATCCTGGGTGATTCTTTTCAGTTCAAAATTGATATTTGCCAGTTTGGATGCGCTTTCACCGTTTGATGGCGAGTTTTCTTCCCTGTTGTTTGAAATATCGGCCTGTTCTTTAAGCAGCGCTTTCGCTTTCTTTTTAAATTCAGACAGTTTATTGTTGATTTGTCCGCCTTTTATCTGTATTAATGCAGGATATTTTGCGTCGCCTTTTACCTGAACGGTTTTCCCCGCTTCGGGGTAAACGGTAAACCATTGTTCCCGGTCGTTATAGTAGAAAGTGGCAATCCGCAAATTGTCGTCCTGTTCGTGTGATATGATAAAATGACCCTTCCCGTCGCATACAAGCGTGTCGACCGCGTTCCCTTCCGATGATTCGTATACAACATAAAATATAGCGTTATTCAGATTGGATAACCTGCCTTCTATCTTGTACATTTTGCCGTTACTGCAAGCAAATAAATACAATGTTGCACTTAATATGTAAACAATCCGTTTCAAAATAATAATACTTCTATATGTAATTCACGGTGTAAAGATAATACATATTTTCGTAAATGCAAATTATTTACAACGATTTTTTAATTTTTGTAATAAAAAAAGGCGTAATTCTGTTGAGAATTACGCCTTGATATTATCGTATGGAGTTAAATAACTACAGTTCAGGTCCTGCACTAACTAATGCTTTACCTACTTCAGCGCCGGTGAATTTCTCAAAGTTCCTGATAAAGCGTCCTGCAAGGTCTTTTGCTTTTTCGTTCCATTGAGAGGCGTCGCTATAGGTGTCGCGAGGATCGAGGATATTCGGATCAACACCCGGCAATTCCGTCGGAACTACAAAATTGAAATAAGGGATTGTTTTTGTAGGAGCTTTGTCGATTGACCCGTCAAGGATTGCGTCAATGATACCTCGCGTATCTTTGATTGAAATACGTTTGCCGGTTCCATTCCAGCCGGTGTTCACCAGATAAGCCTTAGCGCCTGATTTCTGCATTTTCTTAACTAACTCCTCGCCGTATTTTGTGGGATGCAAAGATAAAAAAGCAGCTCCGAAACAAGCGGAGAATGTTGGCGTAGGTTCCGTGATACCGCGTTCTGTTCCTGCCAGTTTCGCCGTAAATCCCGAAAGGAAATAGTATTGTGTTTGCTCCGGATCAAGAACGGAGACAGGAGGCAATACGCCAAATGCGTCGGCTGAAAGGAAGATGACTTTTTCGGCGGGACCGGCTTTGGAAACAGGCTTAACGATATTCGTAATATGGTCGATCGGGTAAGAAACGCGAGTGTTTTCCGTAACCGACTTGTCGGCGAAGTCTATCTTGCCGTCAGCGTTGACGGTAACGTTTTCCAGCAACGCGTCACGTTTGATAGCGTTATAGATATCCGGTTCGCTTTCTTTGTCTAAGTTGATAACTTTGGCATAGCATCCGCCTTCAAAGTTGAATACGCCTTCGTCATCCCAGCCGTGTTCGTCGTCGCCAATCAATAGACGCTTGGGATCGGTTGAAAGGGTTGTTTTACCCGTACCCGACAGGCCGAAAAAGATAGCCGTATTTTTACCTCCCATATCGGTATTTGCCGAACAGTGCATGGAAGCCATACCTTTCAAGGGTAAGAGGTAGTTCATGTAAGAGAACATACCTTTCTTCATTTCACCGCCGTACCAAGTGTTAAGGATAATCTGTATTTTTTCGGTCAGGTTGAATACCACTGCGGTTTCGGAGTTGAGTCCTAATTCTTTGTAGTTTTCAACTTTCGCCTTTGAGGCGTTCATGATGACGAAATCAGGTTCTCCGAAGCCGGCCAATTCTTCGGTTGTAGGCCGGATGAACATGTTTGTCACAAAATGAGCCTGCCATGCCACTTCCATGATGAAGCGAAGTTTCAAGCGGGAATTTTCGTTTGCTCCGCAGAACGCATCAACGACGAATAGCCGTTTTTCCGAAAGTTGTTTTGTCGCCAAATCTTTTAAAGCCGTCCAGCATTTTGCATCAACCGGTTTGTTATCATTTTTATAAGCGTCGGAAGTCCACCATACGGTATCCTTACTGGTTTCGTCCATCACAAAGAATTTATCTTTCGGCGAACGACCCGTATAAACGCCAGTCATTACATTTACTGCACCAAGTTCCGTCACCTGACCCTTTTCAAAACCTTCCAAACCTGTTTTTGTTTCTTCCTGAAATAATTGATCGAAAGAAGGATTGTGTAGAATTTCCGTTACACCGTTAATTCCGTACTTGCTTAAATCTAAATTTGCCATGTTTAAAAATTTAATTAGTTGATATTGTTAATATTAATAGCACTTCTTCATTCTGTTACCTGCTTTTTGAAAAAAGTCTTTTGCTATTCAGGCTACAAAAGTACTATAATTTTTTGAACTTAAAGCGTTAAA
>JAISYY010000143.1 GCA_031269635.1 Tannerella sp.
CTGGCAGCCGGCAAAGACCGCACACGGGAAGTGGAAGAATCCCTCCTGAAGGCCGTGTTAAAAGACAAAGCGGACGACAGTCCCGGGCTGTTCTGTTCCTGCAATCCGGACGACATCAAGGGATGCAACCGCTACATCATCACCGTTCCCACACCGGTGGATAAAAACAACCGCCCCGACCTGACGCCCCTGTACAGGGCCAGTGAAACCGCAGGCAGGGCAGTCAAAAAAGGCGACATCGTGATATACGAATCGACGGTTTACCCGGGTGCTACGGAAGAAGACTGTATTCCGGTGATTGAAAAGGTTTCAGGCCTGAAATACAACACCGATTTTTTTGCCGGCTATTCGCCGGAACGGATCAATCCGGGCGACAGGGAACATACGGTAGAGCGGATAAAAAAAATAACCTCCGGCTCCACACCCGAAACCGGTGAAAAGGTAAACGCCCTGTACGCATCGGTCATCACGGCAGGCACCCACCTGGCGCCGAGCATCCGGGTAGCCGAGGCGGCCAAAGTGATTGAAAATTCCCAGCGTGACATCAATATCGCTTTCGTCAATGAGTTAAAGAAGATATTCGACAGAATGAACCTCGACACCCGTGCGGTGCTGGAAGCCGCCGGCACGAAATGGAACTTCCTGCCGTTCAAGCCCGGCCTGGTGGGCGGTCATTGCATCGGCGTCGACCCGTATTATCTGGCACAGAAGGCACAGGAATACGGTTACCATCCCGAAATCATCCTAGCCGGCCGCCGGATGAACGACAGCATGGGCGAATATGTGGCTTCGGAAGTAATAAAAAGGATGATCAAAGAGGGACTCCGCATCAAAGGCGCCGGCATACTGGTATTGGGCATAACGTTCAAGGAGAACTGCCCGGATATCCGGAACAGCAAGGCGGTGGATGTCATCAGGGCGCTGGAAGGATACGGCGCGGATGTGACGGTATATGACCCGCTGGCAAACCGGGAGGAAGTGAAGCGCGAATACGGCCTGGATATGGAGACGGAAATGCCGGAAGGACGGTTTGATGCTGCGGTGATAGCAGTGGCGCATAAGGAGTTTGAAGCGATGAAATTTAATGGTGAAATTGTCTATGATCTTAAAAACGGCCTGTCATAAAAGTGTCCGTCCATAATTCCGGATTTATTAAGATACTTAACGGTATAAAAAAGAATTCTTCCGGACGTGGCGATGTACCGGGATATGGAGATTTAAGGAACCGGCATTTGGTAAAACAAAAGTAATTGTATATTTTTGCAATCGAAATGCCGGTTTCGGAAACGGCGGTTTCGATATGTTTGCGAAATGATAAAAATTACTGATTATGAGGTTTTTTGACAGGGAAAAAGAAATAAGGCGTTTAGAGGATATTGCGAAAATTTCAAAAGAAAATGCACAGTTCACCGTTGTAACAGGCCGGCGGCGCATTGGGAAAACGCAGTTGTTGCTTCGTGCTACCGCAGGGCAGCCGACTTTATATTTTTTTGTTACCAGAAAAGCCGAACCGTTTCTTTATCAGGATTTTCAGCAGGAAATTAGGGATAAGTTGAATCTCCCGGTTTTGGGAGATGTTACAAGTTTCGGCAAACTTTTTCAGTTTTTGATGCAAATTTCAGTTGAAAGACATTTTAATCTGATTATCGACGAGTTTCAGGAATTTTTGAACGTCAACCCGTCCGTTTACGGCGAAATGCAGCATTACTGGGATTTATACAGGGATAAAAGCCAAATGAATCTGCTCGTATGCGGTTCGGTTTATTCACTGATGCACAAGATTTTTAAAGATTATAAAGCTCCGCTTTTTGGCCGGGCAACAGCATTTATGCAGGTTCGTCCGTTCAAGGTGTCGGTATTGAAAGAAATACTGAATGAGACGTATCCCGGTTTCATGCCCGAAGATTTACTTGCCCTGTATGCTTTTACGGGCGGCGTTGCAAAATACGTTCAACTTTTAGTCGATAATCATGCGTTGAATTTCAGCAAAATGCTTGATTTTATCATACAGGAAGATTCGCCGTTTATAACCGATGGAAAAAATATACTGATTGACGAATTTGGCCGGGATTATGCGGTTTATTTTACCATTCTTTCGGCAATAGCGCGTGGCGAAAATACGCGAGGCGCTATCGAAACCTGTGTCGGGAAAGAGATTGGTGGATATTTGACTCGCCTCGAACACGACTACGGCCTGATTGGTAAGAATATTCCGCTTTTTGCCAAAAGCGAGACCAAAAATGTGCGGTATGCAATTGATGATAATTTTCTGACATTCTGGTTCCGGTTTGTATACAAATATTCTTATATTGTTGAGATCGCTCAGTACAACGAATTGAAACGTATTATCGAAAGGGATTATGCCACTTTTAGCGGCAAAATCATGGAACGTTATTTCCGGGATAAATATATCGAAACCGGCGGTTATACGAAAATCGGCAGTTACTGGGACAGGACGGGCGAGAACGAAATCGACCTTATTGCTATCAATGAACTCGACAAAAAAGCGCAAATTATTGAAATAAAGCGCAATGAAAAACATATCCGCTATAATGCACTCAAGGAGAAAACGCTCGGTATGCTGAATAAAACAGGTCAGTTAAAGGATTTCCGGATTGAGTACAGGGGTTTGGACATGAGTAACATGTAAATACACGGAATGATAATGGACATATGTTGACATGGTCAAATAAATGGATTGATCCTAAATTGGAGAAAATCGGTTAATAACTATGTTATAAAAGAGATAAAAATACTTGTATATCAAAAAAAAGTATTACCTTTGCCTCGTTATAATAATGTATTAACTATGTCGTATATTGTAGAACAGAAAGTAAAAGGTAAAATATACCTGTACAAAGTAGAAG